>DASRWO010000289.1:0-3394 GCA_035654555.1 Candidatus Deferrimicrobiaceae bacterium
ATCGTCTCCGTGCTTATTTTAGGAATTCTTGGATACGCGTTTCGCGGAACGCTGTTTTCTCCGTCCCACGGACAAAGCGGTGCTGGGCCCTCGGTGTCCCTGGCCATCTTGCCCTTCAGGAATGCTTCCGGAGATCCCAGTTTCGACTGGCTGGGGCCTAGTTTGGCGGACATGCTAAGCACCGACGTGGGAGAGTCGGCGCATCTACGCACTATCTCCCCGGAGCGCCTGCATCAGGTTCTTGCCGACTTGCGCATAACGCCCAGCGCGGCAATCGATCCCTCCACCGTGAGCCGCCTCGCCCAATTCAGCAATGCGGATATCGTGGTATGGGGTCAATACGTCAAGTTCGGGGATCAGATCCGCATCGATGGCACCCTGCAAGATTTAAAGCGGGACCGCCGTGTGCCCGTGAAAATCGAGGCGGCCAGTGAGAAAGAGATTCCCGCCGCCGTGGATCGTCTGGCCGAACAGATTCGTCAAAATCTTTCCGTCTCTTCCGACGTCTTGAAAGAATTGAAGGCCAGTTCGTTCCAGCCATCCTCTCAATCTGCGCCCGCCCTGCGCGACTTCAGCCAGGGAGTGCAATTATTGCGCGAAGGCAAGAACCTGGACGCAGTTAAGGCGCTGCAAAGCGCGATTCAGGAAGATCCTCAGTTTGCGCTCGCTTATGCGCGATTGGCCGAAGCCGACTCGGCTCTGGGATATGACACTCAGGCGGAACAGTATTCGCGCAAAGCTCTCGAACTCAGCCAGCAACTTCCCTTGGCCGAGAAATATCTGATCGAAGCCAACCATGCGCAAGTCATGAAGGATAACAAGAAGGCCATCGAGGCCTACGAGAACCTTGCCAAGACTTTCCCCGATAACACGGATGTGGAGTATGCGCTGGGGAGCCTCTATTCCGACAACGGCGATTTCGACAAGGCTCGTGCCCAGTTTGCGAGTATTTTGAAGACTGATCCCAAAAATATAAAGGCGCTCTGGCAAATCGGCAGTGTGGAGTTTCTCCAGGGCAATCCGGAGGCGGCCCTGGAGCCGCTCAGTAAAGGCTTAAGCCTGGCGGTTCAGGTGGATAATCCGGAGCAAAAGGCGCTCATTCTGCAGGCGCTGGGCATTTCCTATCGCCAGATGAACAAGCCGGATGAGGCCATACGCAACATTCAAGACTCCATGGAAATTACCCGGAAGCTGGGCATGCAGCGATTGCTGGCCAACAGCCTGTCTGAGCTGGCGCAAGATCAGATCACGCTCGGCAAGCCCGATGCGGCGACGCGCAGCTACGATCAGGCGCTGCAGATCCTGCTCAATATCGGTGTAAAAAAAGACTATGGCGATATCCTGATTAACCGAGGCGTGCTTTACCAGACGCGAGGTGATAACGATAAAGCGCTTCAGGATTATAAAGAGGCATTGCAAATCCAGCGCGATGCGAATGACGTGAATTACCAGGCATTGTGCCTCAGCAATATTGGCGACGTATATTTCGCCAAGTATGACACGGACAATGCACTGATTTATTACCAGCAATCCTTGCAGCTGCGACAAAAGCTAAACGAGCCTTTCTATTTGGCGGAAACACTAACGTCGCTCGGCGAAGTCTACACAGCCATGGGGGATTACGATCAAGCACTAGCGAGCCTGATGAGTGCGCTTGATGTTGCCCGCAAGGCTGGAGACACCAAGGGTGCCGCTGGAGCGTCCGAATCCATCGGAAAGGTCCTCATGTATCAGGGACGCCTGGGGGCGGCGGTAAGCGCCATGCAGGATTCCGTCAACGGCTTTCGCTCGACCAGCAACAAGAGCTTTGAGTTGGCGGATTCTCTGAATAATCTGGCGGACACTTTAGCATTGGTTGGTCGCGGGAACGAGTCCGGCAAGCTTCTGGAAGAGGCGACCGCGATTGCCCGCGATCTGAAGAATGAAACTGTTCACAGCGAACTTCTGAACACTCAGGGAGACGTTTCTTATTATCAAGGGGACTATAAAGCAGCGAATCGGGCTTACGAACAAGCTGCTGTGGCTGCGGCCAAAAGCAAAGATCGCGAAAATCTCCTGATCGCAAAAATGAATCTGGCTCGGGTCGCCATTGCCGAAGGCCGTTCGCAATCCGCCGTCAGCGATTTGCGGGCCGCTGTCCAACAGGCTGACAGCATGCATTTGAAATATTATTCGCTCCGTAGCGCTGCCGACCTGGCAGCGGCGATGATCAAGAACAAAGATTATGCACACGCTCGTCAGGAGCTGGAAACTGCTCTGAATAGCAGTGAGAAGCTTGGCGTACGACTGGAAACGGCACGAATTCACTACTTGCTCGGAGATGCCGATCAATTCAGCGGAAGCGCGAGCGAATCAACCCACCAGTACGAATTGGCGCACAACTTATTCGAGGAGCTGAAGAAAGATCCTGGTGCGGAACACCTCCTGGACCGCTCCGACCTCCGGACCATGTACGCCTCGACTGACCACGTCACGACCGCTGCAAAATAGCCTACGCGAACCTGAGCGACGGGTGGTGCGGACCGGCTTGGGCGTGGATACAAAACTCTGCGTTAGCTATCTGGCGCGTGGGCGGAGCGCAGATTGGGCAATCGACTTTATGAAAGACGCCGCCAGCCTCATTCGTGGACGCGTACAGATCACCACAGACGGGCCTGAGCGATCACGTTTGGAGTCTGGAAGAAATCGTGATGATGGCAGACAATTACATGTCGAAACAAGCGAAGCGCGGCCCGTACAAAAAATCAGCGGCGTAGAATGGTACAGCATGGCCTACGTCGCGTTCTGGCTCATCTTGGTCGGCGGCAAGGCGGCCCTCATGTATGGGGTGTGGAGACTTGCAAAAGCCCAAGGGAGATCGCCTTGGCCTCCGCTGATCGCAAGCATATTCTGCGCTAGCATCGTGTTCTGTGCACTCTTCATCAAAAGACGCGCGGAACGACTCCACGATTCCCACCTAATTTCAAACTGATACATTACCGACCGCGAAATACTGGGCCGCGAGATACTCCACTCAAAAGAAAGCCCGATAACGCCTTCCTTTCGGAAGCACGTCATCGGGCGAATTGCTTCTGAATTCCCTACCCTGTCCTACTTCGTCACCGTATAGCTTTCTGAGACGGAGTTGTTGGCGGGCTTGGGATCGTTATCGGAGGTCACCGTGGTTACGGAGCTGAACTTCGTATTCACGGCAGCCGTGGACAACACCGGGATGTTGACCATCAGGACCTCACCCTTCAACTTGGAGATGCTCACTAACTGCCCGACGTTGCAGGTGAGAATCGCGACGGTTGTGCTGGACCCAACCGTTGTGGTCACCGAGCAGCTCGATCCGGAGCTCGGAACCGAGCACCCTGACAGGCTGCAGCTTACCAGCGCGTAGCTGCCGCTCAAG
>DASRWO010000290.1:0-17460 GCA_035654555.1 Candidatus Deferrimicrobiaceae bacterium
GCGAAACGATTAGGCAAGAGGAAGCTATTTGCGCGTCAAGTCTCCGAGCGCGGCGGAGAAATCTGGTGCGACGTTGAAGAACAGCGAGTCATTCTCAAAGGAAACGCCGTGCTGACGTTGCGCGGCGAATTGCTGATCTGATCGCGGAGTGCCAAAATCAAAATCTAATGGACCAATCCCTTGCTGCGCAGGAATTCCTGCGCAACATCCTTGACATCGCGACGCTGTCCGTCTAGAGCGTAATTTAATTTCTGCATTTCCTGATCGGAAATCTTTCCTCCCAACTCGGCAATCGCTTCGCCAACTTCGGGATGCTGCTGCAATGTCTGTTGGCGAATCACTGCGACCGCTTCGTACGGAGGAAAATAGTGGCGATCATCCTCCAGCGCGAACAGATCGAACGCCGGGATCAGGCCATCCGTGGCATTTCCCGCAGCGATATCGATCTGATGATCCTTCAACGCTGGAGCGAGCAGGCCCAAATCCATAACGCGCGGCGGTCCGGCAAAATGCAGGCCATAAGCTGCAGCCAGCCCGGCGTACCCATCAGGGCGCTCCATGAATTCATAGCCAAAACCGGCGTGCCATTGCGGAGCGTATGCGGCCGCTTGCGATAGCGTCTTGATATTCAGGCGCCGCGCGTCGGCGCCGCGAATTTCCATCGCGAAAGTGTCGTTGAACCCAAACGGGGGACCGAGTGTCAGCCCGAAACGCGTTTCATATTCGCGTTTAACTTGTTGATACACCCCCGTCCCATCGCTTTCCACTTTTTGTTTTAGGATTGCGGTGAGCGCGGTTCCCGTGTATTCCGGGTAGACATCGATGCGCCCCGCCAGCATCGCCTGTTGACAGATATAAGTTCCCGCAAGATAGAAGCGGCGTTCAACCTTCAGCGGCGTGCGCGCTTCAATAATCTGGGCGACAAGTTCGCCCAGCATTAGCGACTCGGTGAAGTTCTTGGAACCGATCACGATGCGGTTCGCATGCGAGGGCGCGCAAGAAGGCGCTAACAAAGCGACGACAACTGCAAACAAAACTGTCGCGCACCGACCTTTAAGGAGACCGCAGCCCATGAGGTCATCCCGTCTCATTGCGGTTGCAAACGCCTCTCCAACCATCCCAAACCGAAATCCGCGGATAGCGCCAGCACTGCAGCGGGAATTGCGCCGGCTAGAATAAGTTGATTGTTCACCATCGCCAGACCGCGAAAGATAAATTCGCCCAGGCCTCCGGCGCCGATCGCAGCGGCAATCGTTGCCAGTCCCACGGAGACCACCACCGCCACTCGCACCCCGGAAAGAATCACGCTGACTGCCAGCGGCAACTCCACCTGAAACAAAAGCTGTTGACCGGTGAGCCCCATGCCGCGCCCAGCTTCCACCACGGATGGATCCACGCCGCGGATTCCGGTGTACGTGTTGCGAATCACCGGCAGCAGAGCATAGAGCGTGAGAGCGAGAATAGCCAGGCGATCGGCGCGGGCGCCAATCCAAGGTACAGGCAGAAGAAAACCAAACAGTGCGAGACTCGGAATCGTCTGGATAATATTCGCGCTGCCTAGCACTGGCTTGTTCCAGACTGGCCAGTGGGCGCTCAGTATACCCAGCGGAATCCCGAGAGCCACCGCCAGCAGCGTAGAAACTCCGACCAGCCACAAATGCTCAAGCGTGAGTTCCAGAATTTCTTCACGGTGCTGTGCGAAAAAGTGAATGACATTCATTCCGTTCCTCGAGTTGCCACCGAGTTCAATCCCTCTCCGAAAGCCTGCACATAGGCGGCTGCCAATGGATCGCTCGATTGCAGGAAATCCTGTGGCGAGAGCACCGTGACCAACTGCCCAGCCTCCATCAGCGCAATGCGCGTACCGAGACGCAGAGCTTCGCGCAAATCGTGCGTGACGAAAACTACCGTCTTGTTGAGTCGACGCTGAAGGGCCAGAAATTCGCGCTGCAGTTGATCGCGAGTCAGCGCGTCGAGCGCACCAAAGGGTTCATCCATGAGCATGATCGATGGATCCGCGGCTAGGGCGCGAGCCACCCCCACACGCTGCCGCTGCCCGCCCGATAGCTGGTGAGGATAGCGGGAAGCGACGTCGCCATCTAAGCCAACTAGCTGTAATAGCTCTGCAACGCGAACATCAATGCGATCAGAGTTCCAGCCTTCGATTCGGGGTACAAGACCAATGTTGCGCGCCACTGTGAGATGCGGGAACAATCCGATATCCTGAATGACGTAGCCTATGCTTCGCCGCAGGCGAATGACGTCGCTCTTAGCGGTGTCCGCGCCGTCGACGCGCACTTCCCCGCCGCTGGGCTTCAACAAACGGTTGATCAGCTTTAATGAAGTCGTCTTTCCCGACCCGCTGCGGCCCAGCAGTACTAAAGTCTCGCCGCGTTGCACCTGGAGGTTCAACCCGCGAAGTAAAAGTTGGCCGTTAGGAAGCACATAGACGACGTCTCGGAATTCAATCACCGCGCCGTTCGTTGCATTTGGCTCCATGTTCGGGTGAAAGTTCGGTTCAAACTACTTCTGGTCGAACTCGGCAGGCTTTCACAACTTGTTCTTCGCCAAGACGTGATGGCCCAGCATACCGGAATTGGTGCACTCGCCGCAGCAAAGAATCTCAGGCTCCGAAAGTTACTTCTGTGCGAGCGGCACCCTCGCTGCTAATAGACGATCAGGCTCCCTGCCGCTACGATCCTCTGAGGAGCAGTGTGGAAAATTAGTTTGTTATGAGTGTGTCCGTTTTACGCAATCTCGTTTCGTGGACGCTGATCGTCCTGCTTCCTGCATCGCTACTGGCAGCGGACACAGGTTCGGCTTTGTTACATAGCAATGGTGGAGTATGGGTGAACGGCGCGGAGGTAGCAGATTCCACAGTCATATTCCCCGGAGATTTGCTGGAGACTAAAGCGGGATTCATCGCCAATCTCGATGCTGAAGGGTCGTCCGTGCTGATTCAGGGACAATCTATCGTGAAGTTTGAAAGAAACTTTTTAACCCTGGAGCACGGAAGCGTCGCCGTAGGAACATCCACAACGATGAGCGTGCATGTGAACTGTCTCAAGGTGGAGCCCGTCTCGAATGACAGAACGCAGTACGAGGTGAGCGATGTGAGCGGATCGGTGCAAGTGGCGGCACGAAAGAACGACGTTGATATCCGGCAGGCCGGCGGGCCGCACAAACCATCTGCCGCGTCTAGCTCCCAATCCGGCGTCGTGCACGAGGGGCAGCGAGCAAAACGCGACGAATCGGAAGTGTGCGGAGCCGCATCGCCGCCGGAAAGCCCTGGCCACGCCCTGAACACAAAATGGCTCGAAATTGGGGGAGGAGTGGGCGGAGGAGCGCTGGTGCTGTGTCTTCTTTTGTGCAAAGGAAAGAGTCAGAGTAACGTCAGTCCTTGGCAACCGTAAGAGCCTTTCCATGACTCTTTGATGACATTCGTGCGCTGCGAAACTTCAGCAAAATCTGCGAATGCAGGGTATACTGTAAATCTTAACCTCGAAGACACCCCGACAGCACGTTGCGCCTTCGCGATTGAGAACATTCTCTGAAAGGCGATAACGTGATCAGTCCAAATAGCTCCGGAAGTCACCTTCGTCCTGCGTGCGGAATATCGCCTTCACAACGGCGAGTCGGGTTAAATTGGGCCGTTAGTTCACCGCGAGAGACAATTCACGGCTCATTGCGCGCGCATTCTTAGCCCGATAGTGCCGTCGGTTTTTACTTTAGCCAGCCAGAAAGTAGGCGACAAACATGTCCGGAATTAATGGCGACAAAGCGAGATTCAACCGCCGGCGCAGACAAAAGATCAGCCGGCGCATCAGCAATCAGAAAATGTTGAGGACCTTGGCTGAGAAGAATCTCGTACCTGCCGGGTCGCAGGCAGATCAGAAAGAGAAAACGGCATGACGGCACCCATTGTGGCATTGCCAATCCCCGCCGCGAACGGGGGCATTGCCAGGAAAAAGCGAGTGCTCCTGCTGGATACCTCGCAAACGAAACGGGACTTGCGGGCTGACGTGATGAGAAAACTCGGCATCGAGGTCGACTGCGCTGCCGACGTACTCGAAGCCCGATGCTGGTGGCGGCCCGATCTCTACAATCTGGTTCTGATTAACGCGAGCGCGGAAGCGGAGAGCCGGGATAAGTTCTGTACGGAAATTCGCGGGGCGAACCCGGAACAGCAAATCGCCTTCTTCGTGGGCAGTCCCCAGTATCTCGCAGCCACGCCGCATTCTGATAATGCGCCATCCGAGGTGAATGCGGACGTGCTTCACAAGGAGATGGTTGCCGCGCTGCTGGCGCAGAGTTCAGGAAATCCATCGCAGCGCTGGGGAATATTGGAAGCTTGCCGGAAAATTTCCTCCGTACGCGCAGTGAGCGAAGCTCGTTCGCGTGCCATCCGGGAAACGCCCCGGCCCTCGCGCTGGGCGGAAGCTATTGAGCGGCACTCCGAACCGGAAGAAATCCGCTCTCAACCAACCTTTTCGGCAGGAATTGCGGCGGAAATAAGCTCGGCAGAAAGAGAAGAAATCCTATGAAGAATTTGTATGTTGGCAACCTACCACACAGCACCACTGAAGCCGAGTTGCGCGGCGCGTTCGAAGCGCATGGCGCCGTCGAGCGGGTCAGCATCGTTACCGATCGTGAGACTGGCCGTGCGCGAGGCTTCGCCTTTGTGGAAATGACCAATCCGGCGGAAGCGGACAAGGCCGTGGCGGCCCTGAACGGCACCGAGATGGGCGGGCGCGCGTTGAAGATCAACGAGGCGAAACCTAAAACCGATGCGCCGCGCGGCGGAAGTGGCGGAAAGCGCTTTGGCGGTGGGGGCGGGGGCAGTCGCGATGATTATCAGGGTCACGCGCGTCAACCGCGCGAGCCTCGCTGGTAAGTACCGCTGATCGATAAAGTCATATTAATGAACTAGTATTAACGAAGTCATACTCAAGGAACTCACGGAGCGGCTTTCCCCGTTGGAAATTGCCGTAACTGAGTTGCGCACTTAATGAAAAGGCGAAGCGCTTCTAGCTGCTGAGCTTAAATACATAATTGGAGATGGGGAATGCCAGGACGAGGCCGATCAAGTTTTACCAAACGCCAGAAAGAACACACGCGCCAGCAAAAGCAACGCGACAAAGCCGAGCGCAGGATTCAACGCAAAACCGAGGAACCCTTGGGGACGTCAAGCGATTCCAGCGATCTGGATTTGATTGAGTTGCAGAAACACGCCGCCGAGCAGGCCGCTCTTTTTCAAATGGGCGCCGATGATGCCGATATTTCCAGCATCCCCCGTGAACGTAATCCGGAAAAGACCGAACCGTAGCCTGGAATTCCAGTAAGCTCGACTCAAATAAAAAGGGGGCGCGTTTCCAAAACGCGCCCCCTTTACCATTCTTAGTCTCTAGGCAAAGACCTCGCCCGGCAACCTGGTCAAAGTCCGGCTGGCCAGCGTATTTTGCACAACACGCTGCGATTGCTCCGCATTAGCCCAGTCGACCTGCTTGCGTTCGATCCGCAATTTCAAAGCCCGCTCGATATGGCGAAGTTCGATAACCTCGGCGCCAGCTACCAGACTGGACGCCAGCCCTTGCGAACCCGCCCGGCCCGTACGTCCAACGCGATGGATGAAATCCTCAGCCATCTTGGGCAGATCGTAATTAATCACGTGCGCAACGTCATCGATGTGCAGGCCGCGGGCGGCCACATCGGTTGCCACCAGCACTTGGAACTTGCCCTGTTGAAATCCGCTGAGCGCTGCATTTCGCTGCGATTGCGAACGGTCGCCGTGGATCATGGTCGCTGAAAACCCTTCACGCACTAACTCTTTGGCCAATCGCTCGGTTCCCCGCTTGGTGCGCGCGAAGATAAGCGTCTGTCCTTTCTCGGCGTAAAGCAATTGCCGCAGTACATCCGGTTTTTCGGCCGGACGCACTTCGTAAGCTTGCAGGCGAACACTCTCGACTGGCTTCAGCACTGATCCAATTGCAACGCGCACCGGATCACGCATGGAGTCGTTTACCAGGCCGGCGACGGATTGCTCCATCGTGGCCGAAAAACACAGCGTTTGCCGGCGTTGCGGCAGGATTGCGAGGATGCGGCGGATGGCCGGAAGGAAGCCCATGTCGAGCATACGATCGGCTTCATCAAGAACGAGAATCTTGATCTCGCGCAGGTCAATCAGCCTGCGGGTAATGAAATCCTGCAAACGGCCGGGCGTCGCAATCACGAGGGCGGATCCGCCCCGGACCGCCTGAATCTGAGCCTTCTCTGAGACGCCACCGATTACCAGCGCCGCTTTCGAAAGTTCCCTTCCCCGCAATTTTTCGTACTCTTCGTTGACCTGAATCGCCAGTTCGCGCGTAGGCAGCAACACCAGTACGCGGGCTTTTTGCGCTGGTTCGCGCTGCAACATTTCGATCACAGGGATCAGAAAGGCCAGCGTCTTGCCGGTGCCGGTCTGCGCTGTCGCTAGGACATCTTTGCCCTCAAGCGCGCAGGGTATAGCCTGCGCCTGTATCGGCGTAGGGATAATAAATTGAGCTCTCGCCAGCCTCTGCTGCAAAGCAGAAGAAAGCGTTAGTTCCGTAAAACTTGTCATTCGTAATTTTCTTTCTGGAGGGGCTTGATCAAACTCTAAATACACTTATAGTGAGTTCCCAGCCGCTCTTACTCTATTTTTGGATTTACGCTGAATAAACGGCGGGCAGGAAAAGCGGAGATGAATCTTGATCCAACAGGATCACCGCGTCACGAGCAAACCGTGGCAGTAGCGTTGAGAACAGTATAACACAGCTTTACCAATTCGTTAACAGTTACGAAAGATCGCGGTTGCAGAGGGTCGAGATATCAATAAATTAGATATGGATATCAAAAAATTAGATATCAAGCATCAGATATCGAAAACTCGGTAAACCGACGATGGCTCCTGTGCTTGCAGCAGCGAGATCGCAACGTTGTGTACCGGCACTCCGCCCGTGGTTCGGCCATCCAGCTTTCCATGGTGAGCGTGACCGTGCACGACCAAATCGGCTCCATGACGATCAACAACTTCAGCGAGGCGCGAGTTGCCCATGAATGGAAATATCTCGGGAGCTTCGCCTTGCACCGTTTCCGCCACAGGTGCGTAATGCAGCACCACGACCCGCTTTTGCGTACGCAATTGAGACATCGCGCGTTCCAGCTTAAGTGCCTCATCCACCGATACCCGAACAAAGTCTTTGATCTCGCGTTCCCCAAATGCGGTCAGCATGGCGCGCCCGAATCCGCCGACAAATCCCTTGGTGCCGGCAAAACCCACCCCCTCGCGCTCGTAAGCGCTCCCGTCGAGCAGCTTAATTCCCGCGGAAGTAATCAGCCGCGCCAGTTCCGCCTCTTTGCCGCTTTCATAGTCGTGATTTCCGAGTACAACAATCGTGGGCAGACGTAATCGAACCAGTACATTCAGCAACGGCTCCATTTCATCAGGCTGTCCGAAATTCGTCAGATCGCCAGCCAGCACCAGCAAATCGGCATCGTTCCGCACCCGTTCAAACTGGTCCTTCAGTTTCGTGTAAACCTGAGGCGTGAAATGCAAATCAGCTGTGGCCGCGATTCTCATGCAGTCCGATTCATAAGGCCCGGTCTATCCGAAGTCACCATACACTCTGGGGTTCCGCGGATTTCTGCCATTCGCTTCTCGCGGGTTTCCTGCAACAAGTTCGCCAACTCCCATTCGTTGACGTCGATGGCAAACATGTTTTCATCGACCAAACTGCCGCGAAACTTCGCATCGGGTTGCGGTCGTGAGATCTGCGTTTCGAAGCGGCGAAGCAGTTTGCGCCATATCGCGTCGGGAACATAGTACGTCTGTGCGGGATAGACGTAGCGAAACAGAAGCAGCGACCAGAGCAGCATTTCCCAGTGTTCCCCAACCAACTCCAATTCGCGGTCCCAATCGAAAGAGCGGTATGTCCCGTAGATCACATGGGCAATATCCGCGCCATCGAAACGTTCTCGCTTGGCCACGAAAATCTTGGAGGCGACCAGTTCTTCCGGCGCCAACACGCGAGTCTTAACCCCATACACGACGACCGGTGTGGCCCGTTCGATCCACGACTCTTCGACTACGATGACGCCATTGCTCATGCCGCTAATGAGATCTACAAAGAATTCTCCCTTGCGGGCCTTGGCCAGCCACACCGGATCGCGAACTTCGCAATCGAAGCCGCGCTCGCGCAAGTAGGGGAAAACCTCGCACGATGTTTTTGCCGTCATGAAGAGATCAAGATCCTTTGTGAATCGGCAAATCCCGGTATGCGCCCGCAGAGCAAAAGCCCCCGAAACCGCATAGGGAAACTGTTTCTCCTCAATGGCTCTCAGGACCTCGCGAAACAGCGCGGCCTGTTCCTCAGGGACCTGCATGGGTATCGAGGATGTCACCGGAAAGTCTTCCGTGTTTTGGTCGATCTTAGACGATTCAGGCACGGACCTTGGATGTTCTTCTTTTGTTTGAGGTTGTTAGGCGTACAAGTGCGAGGCTTTCAGGCTCTGCCGACGGTTGTCCGGGGGTCCTTCTGTATCGACGTTCCGTACGCAATAATTGCAATAATCCCGTCGCAAAGTGTGCGCATCATAAGTTTGCGCAATCCGTTGAGTGCGAACCTGCCTCGACCTTGCGCGCGAGATCTTAAACTTTCGGAGGAACCGTATGAAAGCTCTCCGTGTTTTTTCTTCTACTCTTGCCGTCCTGTTAGCTTTTGCCGCCGTCGCGCTGGCTCAGGATGTGAAGACCGATTACGACCATCACGCAAATTTTTCCCAGTACCACACCTACTATTGGGAAAAAGTGAAAACCACCGACCCGCTATGGGAGAACCGGATTAAGGACGCAGTTGACCACGAATTGCAAGCGAAAGGCTGGCAGCGAGTGGACAGCGGCGGAGATGTGGCCGTTATGGCTGTGGGAAGCTCCCGCAACCAGCAGGAATACCAGACTTTTTATGATGGCTTGGGAGGCTGGCGATGGGGAGGCTTCGGTGAAACTACAACCCAAGTGGAAAATTATCCCGTAGGCTCTCTCGTTCTGGATTTATACGATGCGCGCACCAAGCAGCTGATTTGGCGAGGTGTATCAAGTGAGGCGCTTAGTAACAATCCAGAGAAAAATGAAAAGAAACTTGATAAGGCTGTCGACAAAATGTTGGAACACTTCCCGCCGCATGAAAAAGGTTAGTGCGTGACGCGCAGGCGCGACCCTGGCCGCGCCTGCGTCTTAACCGATTCATCTCACAGAACTGTTTCGATTAACTTGTCCCTCGGTTGGCTACAGCGCCCACCTTATAGACCCGGGCTGCACAGAACTTTATTCTGTAAACAGGCCCTTCCTATCCGTGAGCAACGGGTTCGAACTGGGTGTGTCATCATAATCTATGAGAATTGCGCAGGTAGCACCGCTTTTCGAAAGTGTTCCGCCCGTTTTGTATGGAGGTACCGAGCGTGTGGTGTCCTGGCTTACCGAAGAATTGGTGCGTCTGGGGCATGATGTTACGCTGTTCGCCAGCGGTGATTCTGTAACGAATGCCAGGCTCGTGCCTGTCTGCCCCAGAGCTCTGCGGCTCGATGCCCAATGCCAGGATCGCACGGCACATCACGTGATCATGACCGAGTATGTATTTCGGGAAGCGGCGAATTTCGACCTGATTCATTTTCATCTCGACTATATTCACTTTCCCTTGAGTCGCCGGTCCGAGATCCCATGTTTAACTACGCAGCATGGACGACTGGATATTCCGGACCTCATTCCTGTCTTTCAGACCTTTCGAGAGATGCCATTAGTATCCATCTCAGATGCGCAGAGGACTCCCCTGCCATGGGCCAACTGGCAGGGCACTGTGCTCCACGGAATGCCTCGCCGATTGCTCAAGAGTAAAAACGGAGACGAGAATTATTTGGCGTTTCTCGGGCGAGTCTCGCCGGAGAAGGGGTTGGATGATGCCATCGAGATTGCCTTCCGCGCTGGCATGCAGTTGAAAATTGCGGCGAAGGTGGATCAAGCGGATACGGAGTACTTTGAGAATAAGATTAAGCCGCTGCTGAAGAAAGGACGGATCGATTTCATCGGTGAGATTGGGCACGACGAGAAGAATGATTTTCTCGGAAATGCTGCCGCTTTCCTTTTTCCCATTCAGTGGCCGGAGCCTTTTGGGATAGTGATGATCGAGGCGCTGGCCTGCGGGACGCCAGTCATCGCCTACCGCCGCGGATCGGTGCCTGAGGTTCTGGTGGACGGAGTTACAGGTTTTATCGTCGACGACGTGGACGGCGCCGTAGGTGCGTTGGAGAACTTGGAACAGATCGACCGCCGGGCTTGCCGCAAACATTTCGAGCGACATTTTTCCGATGAACGAATGGCTGCCCAGTATTTGGCCATTTACAAAAAACTGGTTCAAAAAGAGCCAACTACAATCGCTCTCGACGATGGAGTTATGAGTTGGACGGATCTGCTACCCAACACTACTACATAGCGACTTCACAGTCGCCAATCGATGACCGCGCGCGCGTTCTTAAATACGGCAGGACTTTTTTGGTCTTCGACCGTTTGGGGGACGTGCAAACTACCGGCATGGGCGAGCAGGGACTCTTCTTTGAAGACACCCGGCACTTGTCGGAACTCGTCGTGCTTCTGTGGGGGACACGACCCTTGCTTCTCAGTTCCACTGTAGAGACGAGCAATTTCCTTTTCACCGGCGACCTGGCGAATCTGGATGTTTCCCGCAACAACGAGGTGGTGGTGCCGCGTGGAACGCTGCATGTGTTGCGCTCGAGATTCCTGTGGAGCAACACTTGCTTCGAGGAGATTGAGTTCGTCAACCACGGCTTATCAGAGCTGGTGGTTCCGTTCCGTACAACTTTCGACGCGGATTTCGCCGATATTTTCGAAGTGCGCGGCATGCACCGACCCCGCAAAGGCAAGAATCTGCCCGCAGCGATGGGAGAGAATTCCGTTCTGCTGTCCTATGAGGGGCTGGACCACACGATACGCCGGACCAGGATCGAATGGGATGGTTCGCCGCATCATTCGACGGAGCGGGAAGTGGATTATGAAGTGCGGCTCCGTCCCAAAGAAAGAGCCAGCTTTCGCTTATCCATATCGTGCGACTCTAACGCGAAGGTGCAGGCCAACGGCTATTCGCGAGCCATGACTGCCGCGCGGGAAGAACTGGATAGGGTAGGTGCATCTTTCCCCCGAATGTATAGTTCGAATTCGCGCTTCAATGATTGGATCAATCGTTCCCTCTCCGATGTGCAGATGATGGTGGTAGGAAATCCAGAGAAGGATTATCCCTACGCTGGTGTGCCTTGGTTCGGCACGGTTTTCGGCAGGGACGGAATCATCACAGCATTGCAGGCCCTCTGGCTGAATCCAGAAATAGCCCGAGGCGTTCTGGAATGCCTGGCCTCGACGCAAGCCGATCGCGTGGATGCTACGAGTGAGGCGGAGCCGGGAAAAATACTGCACGAAATGCGCTGCGGAGAAATGGCAGCGCTCGGCGAAGTGCCGTTTGGTCGTTATTACGGCAGCGTGGATGCAACGCCACTTTTCATCATGCTCGCCCGCGCCTATTGCGAGCGAACCGCGGATTACAAGTTTGTCCAGCGTCTGTGGCCGAACATCGAACGTGCGCTGAACTGGATTGACGAATTCGGCGATATCGATGGCGACGGCTTTGTGGAATATAAACAGCGCTCCGCCAAGGGCCTGGTGCAGCAGGGGTGGAAGGATTCCAATGATTCCATCTTTCACGCCGACGGAACGATTGCCAAAGCTCCGATCGCACTCTGCGAAGTGCAAGGGTATGTTTATGCGGCTAAATTGGCAGCCGCTTATTTGTGCCGTTTTGCTGGGGGTTCCCAAAAGGCGGCTGCGCTGGAAATAGAAGCGGAAAATCTGCGAGCGAAGTTTGAAGAACAATTTTGGTGCGAAGATCTCTCCACCTACGCTCTGGCCCTCGATGGTCAGAAGCAGCGTTGCCAGGTTCGTACCTCGAACGCGGGACATTGCCTCTATACGGGGATCGCGTCCCCGGAGCGCGCTGAGAGAGTTGCGGGGACGTTATTCCAGCCAGATTCCTTCAACGGCTGGGGACTTCGCACCGTGGCTTCGAGCGAGGCGCGGTACAATCCACTTTCCTATCACAACGGATCGGTGTGGCCCCACGACAACTCCCTTATCGCATCTGGCCTGGCGAAATATGGATGCAAGGAACTTGCGGGCCGAATATTTATGGCTTTGCTCGATCTGAGCAGCATGGTCGATTTGCACCGTTTGCCGGAACTGTTTTGCGGCATCGACCGCCGTGCCGGAGAAGGTCCCACTCTTTATCCCGTCGCTTGCTCGCCCCAGGCCTGGGCAGCAGCCGCTCCTTTTCTCATTCTGCAAGCTTGCCTCGGCATCTCCATTGACGCCGAGCGTAAGCGGATCCTCTTTGATGATCCCTATCTGCCGGAAGGAATTTCAACGCTTGCCATTAAAGATCTTCGTTGCGGCGGTATCAGCGTCGACTTGTTTCTTGAGCGAAGGGACAATTCTGTCCTCGTGCATAAGGGCGAGACGCAGAGCCCAATCGAAATTATAACGATCGTCTCCTGACGATTCCTCCCGACGACCTCGCCGGGGAACCAACTCCATGGGATTGCCTTAGGGCATCATTCGCCACATCCTACGGCCTTCTGTTGATTGCTCCGTCTTCGGGCGAAAGGAATACTTGATGGTAAAGAGGAGACAATTATGAAAAATATTAATGCTCTAACGAGCCGCTTCGCTCTGATCGCGTCGCTTACCCTGTTACCTGTGGCGATGATCGGTCAGACAAATTCAATGTCTGCGGGTTCATCAAACGGCAGCAGTATGAGCGCCAGCGATAAGAAGTTTGTTCGCGAAGCCGCCCAGGGCGGAATGGCGGAAGTGGAACTGGGCAAGTTGGCAACAGAAAAAGCATCCAGTCCCGAGGTTAAGAAATTTGGCCAACGCATGGTGGACGACCATAGCAAAGCTAACGATCAGCTAAAAGAAGTCGCGAGCAGCCAAGGCATTACGCTTCCCGACAAGTTGAGCCCCAAAGACGAGATGACCAAGGAACGCTTGTCGCAACTAAGTGGTGAGCAATTCGATAAGGCCTACATGTCAGACATGGTGAAGGATCACACTCAGGACGTCGCTGATTTTGAGCGTGAAAGCAGTTCCGGCAGGGATTCCGAAGTGAAAAACTTTGCCGCACAGACTCTGCCTACCCTGAAGGACCATTTGCGACAGGCTAAAGAGATTGCACCGACAATGTCAGCCAGCTCAAGCAAAATGCAGTGATAACACCCTCGATCCCTAAACCCGCGACGGAGATGACCCCGTCGCGGGTGGATTTCGCAAGATATGGCAAGAAAACCATCGGCTGAGGTTTCCGTAAAGAAATCAGTGAGAGTTACTGCCGGCGTCATTCCCCTTCAAGATTCAGAAGATAAATTCCCGCCGATCCGCTTGCCCATTCGTCCACCTTATCCGCCGGCGGAAGCTAAGTCCATCGACGAGATTCCCGCAGGCGATGCCTGGCTCTACGAGCCGAAATGGGATGGCTTCCGGTGTCTTGCATTTCGCCGGGACGATAAAGTTTTGCTGCAATCGAAGGCCGGGCAACCTCTGCATCGTTATTTTCCGGAGCTGGTGGATGCGCTTGCCAAGCTTCCGCAGTCACGCTTCGTTTTGGATGGCGAAATCGTAATCTATGCGGGGAAAGAGATTTCGTTCGACAATTTGTTGATGCGCATCCATCCCGCGGCCAGCAGAATTCGCAAACTGTCATTGGAAACGCCAGCTACTTATTTGTGTTTTGACTTGCTCGTCGATGCGGATGGATTGGCTTTGAATGAGCGCCCGCTCTCCGAGAGGCGTCAGGCGCTGGAAAATTTCTTCAGTAGATTACCCGGTAACGGCACTGTGCGGCTCTCGCCGGCTTCGCCCGATCGCCGCCAGGCAGAAGAGTGGATGCAGGAACGTGGCAAATTGGGCCTTGACGGGATCGTAGCCAAACGTCTGGACGAGCCCTACCACTCAGGCGAGCGCATCGGTATGGTTAAGATCAAGCGGATTCGCACCGCAGACGTTGTCGTGGGCGGTTTCCGGTATGCTGAAAAAGGAGGCGGTATCGGTTCTCTTCTGCTTGGCCTTTACGACCGAGACGGCCTGCTCGATCATATCGGCTTCACATCAAGCTTTAATTCCGAACAGCGGCAGGAGCTGAAAAAGATCGTCGAGCCTCTCATCGGCAGTCCGGGGTTCACCGGACGCGCCCCAGGTGGCCCCAGCCGCTGGAGCACCAAGCGCTCTACAGAATGGCAGCCGCTTAAACCGAAACTGGTGGCGGAGATTCGCTACGATCATTTTTCCGGAGGCCGTTTCCGTCACGGCACAAAATTCCTGCGTTGGCGTCCGGAGAAAAAGCCTCGAGATTGTACTTTCGACCAGTTGGAACTGCGTCGGTCTAAACTGGAAAAAAAATCGTGAATGCCAACATCGAATGGGCGGGCTAAACTCTTAGGGAAAATTTCATTCCGCCGCTATTCTTCCAATGGTACGATATCGCCTGCTTCAGGAATCCAGACACTGGACTCACAATCTGGACTAGCAATGACGAGATCCGCGCGCTCTGTCGCCTCGCCCCGGGTTATTTGCATTGAGGACTTCCGGCCCATTGCACGTCAAAGGGTGCCGAAACCCGTATTCGATTACCTTGATGGGGGCGCCGAGGGCGAGGTTACGCTGCGCGAAAATTGCCGCGTCTTCAACGACGTAACCTTCCGGCCCCGCCACGCGGTGGCGGTCGCGAACTGTAGTTTGTGTACGCGCGTTCTGGGCTTTGATCTCTCGCTTCCATTTCTGCTCGCGCCGGTCGGCTACAGCCGCCTTATGCACCCGGGGGGCGAAGTGGCAGCCGCGCGGGCCGCGGGCAAGGCCGGGACGGGATATATTCTCTCGACAATTTCCGGGCACAAACTCGAAGACGTTCGAGCCGCCTCCACTGGGCCCGTTTTCTATCAACTCTATCTGATGGGTGGTCGTGGCTCGGCTGAGGGTGCCATCGGCAGAGCGCGCGCCGCAGGCTTTAACGCGCTGGTCGTCACTATTGATACGCCGGTGTCTGGCATGCGCGAGCGCGACCTCCGGAATGGCATGAAGGAACTGATCAGTGGCGGCCCGTTTGATAAAATCCCCTACCTTCCGCAGATTCTCTCTCGTCCCCGCTGGCTCATGAGCTATCTGATGGACGGCGGTCTGCCCGGATTACCGAATGTCATTGTGCCGGGCAAGGGACCGATGCCGTTGGTCGATATCAATGCGGCCCTGGCCGAATCCGCGGTGACATGGGCAGATCTGCGATGGATTCGAGAACTGTGGAAGGGTCCAATCGTAATCAAGGGAGTATTGACGGCAGACGATGCCTGCCGTTCGATAGACGAAGGCGCTGCGGCGATTTCGGTTTCCAATCACGGCGGCCGCCAACTCGACGGAGTTCCAGCTTCTTTACGAGCCTTGCCTGAAGTTGTGCAAGCAGTGAAAGGCCGCATCGAAGTGCTAATGGATGGTGGTATTCGTCGTGGCACCGACATTGCCAAGGCTCTCTGCATGGGAGCGAGTGCGGTGCTGTGCGGACGCGCCTATGCCTATGGTTTGGCGGCCGCAGGAGAAGCTGGCATCGATCGCGCCATCGAGATACTGCGCGTCGATCTCGAACGAACTTTGCGGTTGCTCGGTTGTTCATCGGTTACTGAACTGGATCGCTCTTACGTAAACGTACCCAAGAGCTGGGAAGCAAACTGATCGCATTTTGACAAAAGTCGCAGCATTGCATTTCGTGAGCTCGATCTCTGCAGGCAGAACCGTCATTCGCCAGGAGGTTGTAAATGCAGTGGACCCAGATCTACGATCCGCTCGGCCATTGGTGGCTCTCCACGCTGGTGGCGGCGCTTCCCATCATTGTTCTTTTCAGCCTGCTCGCTGGTCTCAAAGTAAAGCCGCACTGGTGCGCGATTGCCGGCGCAACCACCGCCGTCCTGGTGGCAATTATTTTTTTCAAAATGCCTCCCGTTTTGGCGGCACTCAGCTTCGGCTACGGCGTGGCTTTCGGAGTTTTGAAAATTGCCTGGATCGTTCTGGCTGCGGTATACCTCTACGATATTTCGGTCGAGACCGGCCAGTTTGAAATTATGAAGGAGTCCGTGGCCGGAATCACCGCCGACCGCCGCTTGCAAGTTTTGCTGGTGGCCTTTTGTTTTGGCGCCTTCATCGAAGGAGCGGCGGGCTTCGGCGCACCCGTGGCAATCGCGGGTGCATTTATGATCGGCCTCGGGTTTAAGCCGTTCCACGCGGCCGCTTTGAATCTGATCGCCAACACCGCACCCGTGGCCTGGGGCGCGATCGGAACCCCAGTTCACGCCCTCGCCGCGGTAACCGCGCTGCCAGAGTCCGATCTTAATGCCATGATCGGACGCATCTTGCCTTTCACCGCCGTCATTGTTCCTTTCTGGCTGGTGCGAACCATGGTCAATTGGAGGGAAACTTTCGAGGTATTTCCCGCCATCCTGGTAGTCGGCGTCTCGTTCTCGCTCACCCAATTCTTCTGGTCGAATTACGTCGACAGCAATCTGGTTGACATCATGGGAGGCGTGGTCTCGCTGGCCGCTCTGTTGATTTTCCTTCGATTCTGGAAGCCAAAAAAGATTTGGCGCTTTGATTATGACGATAAACCGTCCGCTCCGATTGAAGCGACCGCGGAGATCAACGATCAGTATGGCGGCGAGTGGCCAGCCAAATCGTTCGATGGACTTGTGAAACCTCGTACCTACACTGCGGGACAAGTGTTCAAAGCCTGGACGCCCTTCGCAATCCTGTCATTGTTTGTGCTGCTCTGGGGACTGCCGAAAATAAAATTGGCGATGAATCAAGCTACTACTCCCGCCTTTCGAGTGGTACTGGCGAATGGCAAAGTGCGTCCCGGTCCGCCGGGATGGGATGTGCCTTACTTGAATAACGCTGTTTCGCGCTCCGCTCCGGTTGTGCCTAAACCGACGCCCGAGTCCGCGCGCTACGATTTCAACTGGCTCTCCGCCACCGGTACCGGATGCTTCTTTGCCGCGATTGTGTCCGGCTTTCTGCTCGGGCTTGGTCCGCTGCAATTGATGAAAATATTTTGGAGAACTCTGGTCCGAATGCGCCTAGCCATGATCGCGATCTCATTCATGTTGGGATTGGGATACGTGACCCGCTACTCGGGCCTGGATGCCGTGCTCGGTTTGGCATTCACTCGCACCGGATGGTTCTATCCATTTTTCGGAACATTCCTGGGATGGCTGGGAGTTGCCCTAACCGGGAGCGATACATCGTCCAATGCGCTGTTTGGCAGCCTTCAGCGAATTACTTCTCAACAACTC
>DASRWO010000291.1:0-16397 GCA_035654555.1 Candidatus Deferrimicrobiaceae bacterium
TATCGGGAAAGCCCTCAATATCTGCGGCAATATTGGCGGCGTTGGCTGCATCGTAAATTTCCTGGTCGGTCGCGGACTCCACACCCAGCGCGATGTTTTCGCGGATGCGATCGCTAAATAAGAATGTTTCCTGCGGTACGAAGCCAATGCTGCTGCGCAGTGATGCCAAAGAAAAATCGCGGATCGGCCGTCCATCCACCAAAACCATTCCCGGCGCGGCATCGTAGATTCGCGGAATCAAACTGACCAGGGTGCTTTTCCCCGACCCCGTCGGACCCACGATTGCCATACTGCTGCCCGCAGGAATACGCAGATTCAGATTGTGCAGCACGGGTTTGTCTTCGTATTCGAAATTTAGCCCGCGAAATTCAATTTCACCCTGCACTTCGCGATCACCGGCGGAAGACTCGTTCCTAATGGCAGGTTTTTCCTGCAGAATTTCATTCAATCGTACCAGCGACGCGGTGCCGCGCTGAAAAATGTTGACCACCCAGCCGAGCGCGATGATGGGAAATGTCAACTGCATCATGTAAATATTGAAGGCGGTGAAGGCGCCAATCTGCATACGGCCGGCTAACACCTCGCGACCTCCCATCCACAACACCAGAACCATCGCGAGGCCGAGCATCAGTTCGAGAGTCGGCCAGAGCATGCCCATCAGCCGCACCAGTTTCAGGCTGCGCGCCACATATTCCTGATTCGCAGTTTCGAAGGACGCAATCTCAGCTTCTTCCTGTACGTAGGCGCGAACCACCCGCGCCCCGGAAAAGTTTTCCTGAGCCCGCGCAGAAATATCGGAGAACATCGTCTGAATTCTTTCGAAGCGCTCATGAATGCGGCGTCCAAAATACTGAATGGTGACGCTCACAATCGGTAGCGGCAGAAACGCGTACAGCGTCAGCCGGGGACTATTGTGCACCATGAACCATAGCGCCGCGCCGGTGAATACCAGCGTATTCGCCGAATACATAATCGCGGGCCCCATCAGCATGCGCACAGCGTTCAGATCGTTGGTGACTCTTGCCATAATGTCGCCCGTGCGCATGCGTTGATAGTAGGAGTAGGAAAGAGTTTCCAGATGGGCGAAGAGATCGTTGCGGAGATCGAACTCAATGTCGCGCGAGATGCCAATCACAACCCAGCGCGTCAGAAACAGGAAAACGCCTCGCACCGCCGCCAGCGCCAACACCTGCATGGTAAAGACCAACAATTTGTGCGAGGTGACGCCGCTCTCCAGGCTCTGAGCGGCCTGGCCAATCACTCGTGGAAGGCCGGCCCACGCTCCGTTGCTCAGCACTACACAAAATGTGCCAAATACAAAGCCCCAACGGTAGCGCTTGAAATAAGGCAGTAGCGGACGCAGGCTGCGAGGAATCATGTGGTTGATGTAGATGAAAGTTTAGCAGGCAGGGGCTCAGTTTCGCAGGGAAGACAGCTCGAGGTTGGGAAAGATCAAGCGCTATCTATCTAGCGCTATCTCTGCAGGCGCTTCAGTCGCCTTGGACGGAAAGAGGCTCGGGTTCGTAGCGTGGCCGGGAGGTGGATGGAAATAGGTCCCGCCCGAAAGCGATAGCGCCGACAGTCGCAAGCACCATCCCCCATGCGATGAAAAATATCCAACCTAGATCTAAGATAAATACCTGAATCTTATCCATAATAATTTCCCTTGGCCCCAGCGGGAGAAAAGCAGCGCTGGATCGGAAGATATCTCGCCCAGTGAATCCGATCCAGCAAACTATCAACTCGGCGTCTCAGTCTTGCGAAGCAGCCGGAGCGTTCTCCATACGTTGCTGCATGCGCGCTGCCCGATTGGCTTCGAATTCCTTTAACTTGCTCTGCTGATCGGCAGTGAGCATCAGATAGAGTTCGTTGTGAATCCGGGTTTGCTCCACTTTCACCTGAACCAGAGTTTGCGCCTGCTGCGAAACCAACGCTTGCACTTTGGCCGCATCATAGGTGCCTTCCTCATATTGCTTGAGCTGCTGGTCCATCTGGTGAAGCTGCTGCATCAACGGCTGAATCGTGGGCTTTTCTTTTTGCAGAGCAGCCTTCATCTGGGTCTTCTGTTCGTCGGTCACGCCCAGATATTTGACATAGAACTGGATCATGTGACCATCCATGCCAAGCGGGCCGCGCATTCCAGCATGGGTTGGTGGAGGAGTCGTATCTGCGGTTTGCGATCTTGCGATTGCACTGCCCAACAAGACAGCCAGAGCCGCAACCATTAAGCGAAGACCAATCGATTTCATAAACATCCTTCCTTCAAACCGGCCCTGCAAGGAATTCCTTCAGGAGCGCGGCGCTTTGCGTACAATCATAGGAACACGATTGCGGCGAGAAAGTGGTAAAACGTGAGTAAAGGCGAGTAAAGTTTTGTCATTGGCAAACTTCCGAGTTTTGACAATTCTTTACCGGAAGCCCCAGTTGAATGGTGCACAATGAGAACCGGAAACATGGAACGCATTCTGGTTATCGACGATGACGTTGAACTGTGCACGCTGGTGGGCGAATACCTGCAGGCGGAAGGCTTCGTGGTAGAAGCCGCACACGATGGCGAGAGTGGCCTGCAGCGGGCCAACGGCGGCGGTTACCTGTTGGTGGTGCTGGATGTCATGCTACCCGGTATCAATGGCTTCGAAGTGCTGCGCCGCATTCGAGCGACTTCGCGCCTGCCCGTGCTGTTGCTCACCGCACGCGGAGAAGATGTCGACCGCATCGTCGGACTCGAGATCGGCGCCGACGATTATCTGCCGAAGCCTTTTAACCCGCGCGAACTGGTGGCGCGCATCCGCGCCGTCCTGCGCCGCACTCGAGGAGACAAATCGTCTCCAGCCGCTCCCGATATCGTGCGCGTAGGCGAGATTGAGCTTGACCCCGCCACCCGCAGCGTGAGCCGCGACGGCCAACCCGTGGAGCTGACCTCGGTGGAATTCAATCTGTTGGAAGTGCTGTTGCGCGAAGCGGGACGCGTGGTTCCGCGCGAGCGCCTGGTCAATGCCGTGCTCAGCCGCAAGTTCTCGCCCTTTGATCGAAGCATCGACATGCACGTCAGCAAAGTTCGCAAAAAACTTGGGGACACCGACAACGACGAACACATTAAGACGATTCGAGGCGTGGGCTACATTTTTGCCCGTCCGCGGGAAAACGCTGGGGAAAAGACAAAAGTCAAAACCTCGTCATGAAGCTCTTCCTCAAGATTTTTCTATCGTTCTGGGTAGCGCAGGCATTGTTCATCGTGCTGGCAATCCTGGTCACTCTGGCGTTTCGCCCGCGTAGCGCCACTTGGGAAGCGCTGCGCACCACCGCCATGAACGATGCGGTGAACGCCTACGAAGAGGGCGGCTCTCAGCAACTCCGGCAATATCTGGATAATCTCGATTCGACGCAGCATGTGCGCGCGTACTTGTTCAACGAAAACGGCGAAGAGATCTCGCATCGTGGCGCGCCCGATTGGGCTATACGCATTGCCGCAGGGGGAGCACGGTCTCCGCGGGATGGAATTGTTTTTCCGCCGCCTCCGGTGCAGCGCGATTCGCGTGCCTCCTCCGATGGGAAGCATCGCTATACGTTGGTGATGGGTCTACCGCCGGGGCCGCGCGTGTTTTTCGGACCACGCGGTATGCCGGTTCCGGGATTGATCATTGCCGTACTTTCCTCGGGATTGGTTTGTTATTTTCTGGCCTGGTACATGACCAAGCCGGTGGCTCGCTTACGGGCCGCTACGCAACTGCTTGCGGCTGGAGATCTCACGGCACGCGCGGGAAATCCAAAGAGCCGCCGCCATGACGAGATTGCAGGGCTCGTGCGGGATTTCGATACCATGGCGGGCCGGCTGGAAACTCTGGTGAAGGCGCAGTCCCGCCTGCTGAATGACATTTCGCATGAATTGCGTTCTCCGCTGGCGCGATTGAATGTGGCTCTGGGACTGGCGCGGCAGCGCTCCGGACCAGAGAGCGCAACCATGCTGGAGCGCATCGAACTGGAAGCCAGCCGCCTCAACGAACTGATTGGACGCCTGCTCACCCTTGCGCGACTGGAAGATGGCGAGCAGCGCGTTCCACCCACCCCCGTTCTTTTGGATGAAGTGGTGCTGAACGTGGCGGAAGATGCCGAGTTCGAAGCTCAGGCGCGACGTTGTCACGTACATAGCGACATTCCTCCGGGGACTTGGGAAGTTCGCGGACAGGTGTCGTTGCTGCACAGTGCCATCGAGAATGTTGTTCGCAACGCCATACGTTACACCCGCGAGGGTACAACGGTTGAGATTCATCTGGAAAAGTCCGAATCCTCCAAAGGTGCGGAAGCGGTGGTAAGCGTCACCGATTGTGGATCGGGAGTTCCGCCAGACGCGCTGGAAAAACTATTTCAGCCGTTTTACCGCTTGGACGATGATCGCGGTCGCCAGACGGGGGGAGTTGGACTAGGCTTGGCGATCACCGAGAGGGCGGTGCGCTTTCATGGCGGGCGCGTGGCAGCTTTTAATCGCGCAGAAGGCGGATTGCTGGTAGAAATTCATCTGCCTCTGTTGCCGGCCAGCGGTGCCGCGATTCCTCCCCAACCCATTCCTGCAGCCCAAGAGGCTTAACCGAAACAACGTTCAATTGCTGACCATGGTCGGCTGAACAGCCCGTCAGGCAACTCTCGGCCGCTTCTTCGGTTCCAATGAGACGTGGCGGGGTTTGCTCTTCCCGCGCATTCCTGATACATAAATGGATGGCAATCCACGCCCTTGCAAAGCGTTCCGCCCGGTCAGGCAGCCGGGGAGCGCGGCAGCACGCTCAGAGGAGATAACCAGAAGAATGCGTACAAGGTTCACCTGGATTTTGGGAGTTGCGACGTTGATTTCGGTCGCAGTGTTGGTGGCGTGCAGCAGCAAGTACTCGAATACCAACAACGGATTAGTGGTGGTGTCCACGCAAGGCAATGCCGTGATGGATACTTTCAGCGTTGATCTGGGAAACGGCCATATTACTTGGATATTCAACTCGAACGGACCACCGACCGCTGGGCAACCAACCGCCGTGGTTCTCGATCCGGCGGGTAATTTTGCGTATGTGATCGTCACGAAAAGCACGAACGTGAATGCCAGTGTGACTGGCATCGAAGCATTTTCCGTGGCGTCCGACGGTAAGTTAGGGCCCATAAAGACGACGGGTTTGAACGATGTCGGAACGGTACCGGCTGCTCCAGTGGCGATGGTTATAGATTCTGCCGGGAAATTTCTATTCGTGGCTGATGCTGCAACGGGCACACTGCCAGGCGCAATCTCGGTGCTGTCGGTCGGCAGCGGTGGCACTCTCACGGAAGTCTCTGGGTCGCCTTTTGTCCTACCCTCGGAACCTGGCGGTACGACTTCGAATCCTTCCGCCCTTGCCATAACTCCGACGGTTTACCCCGTGGCGTTTTCGTTTTGCTCTGGGAGTGTGCCTCCCACCACGGAAAACCTCTACGTGACTGATTCTCTCAATTACGTGGTCCTCAACTACTCGGTGTCTTCGGCAGGCGCTTTGCAGTTGGTGCCTACCGCCTCATCGGCACCCTCAGTTCCCACAGGCAGGGTGCCCTCAGGAGTGACGGTTGATCCCTGTAACCGCTTCGCCTATGTATCGAACCAGCTAGACAATAGCGTCACTGCCTATACCATCTGCAACGTCGTTTCGCTGCCGAAGTGTTCCAAGGCCGATTTCAGCCTGCTCGAGGTTAGCGGTTCTCCGTTTACCACCGGTATCGCACCCGGGCCATTGCTAGAGGACGCGCTTGCCAATTTCCTATACGTTTTAGATACGGGTCAGAATGAGATTTCGGCGTATCGAATCAGTACCACCACAGGTAGCCTCTCACCGCTGAGTCCGGCGACGATAGCCACGAATTCGTTCCCTACCTCGATGGCTATTCGCAGCGACGACAGTTGGTTGTTTGTGACCAACCTCAACCAGGCGAACCTTTCGCAGTATGCCATCACTCCTTCGAGTGGCGGGTTGACGCCGGAAACACCGGTCCAGACCGATAACTTTCCCTGGGGAATAGCGGTGAAGTAATGCGGCCCGGTGCGATTTTGCGGTCTGGCTCGTCGATCAAGTAGGAATTTTTAAAATCAGATAGCTACCGACCAACGCGAAGATCAGATCCGGCGACCACGCCGCCAAAGCCGGCGGAAGCTGGCTGAGATCGCCCATCGCCTCGAATAATCTTGACACAACCGTATAAACGACGGCGATGCCCACTGCGACTGCCACGCCGGTGATTGCTCCTTTTTTGGCTGCAGAAAGCGAAAACGGAACAGCCAGCACCGCCATAATCAGTGTAATCAACGGGAATGACAGTTTCTTATTTAACTGCACGCGTAGCCGCACTACGTCAAAGCCGCTTTGCTGCAGGTCACGGATGTAGCGGCGCAACTCCTCGTAGTTCATTTCGGAATACTGTTTCACTTCCTTTTTAAAATAGGAAGGAGATTCACTGAGTGCCGGGAAGGTGGAGACTTCAAACGTGCGGTAGCCGGCGATGGCGGAGCCGTGCAGCGAGCGCTCCCAACCCTGTTCGAAGATCCAGCGGTTCATACTGTCTGCCCAGTGGACCCGGTCGGCGTGTATCCGTTCCGAAATGGTGAAGCTCGCGGGATCGATTTGAAAGATGGTAACGTTGCCGAACTGATCGTGGTCGGGATCGAAAAACTGGTAATAGTAAATGTCATTGTGCTGGCCAAAAATCCACTTGCGGTCGGGACGTAGATAAGTCTGTGCTGGTTTTCCCTTGATCTGGTTATGTAGCGCCTCCTGGCGCTTGTTGGTACGAGGCAAGTAGAACTGGTCGACGAAAAATAGTCCCGTCGCGAGCACTGCCGCCGCGACAATGACAGGCGCGACGATGCGGTAGATGCTGGTTCCCGTCGCTTTGATCGCGGTGATCTCGTTCGACCGGTTCATCAAGCCGAAGGTAATAAGCACGGCAAGCAGCATAATCAACGGTGCCACGCTGTAGAGGAGGTAGGGTGCAACGTTGAGCAGATATTCCGCGACCACGGTGAAAGGTGTCTGATTGCGCAGAATATCGCCGAGCAACTCGAACAGGGTGAACACCAGGAGCAGGACCAGGAATGAAGAGAGAATCATTCCCAGATAAACAAAGAAATCGCGCAGCACGTAGTCATCGAGCAGGGTGGGGAAGCTAACGCTGAAGACTCGCCGCCGGGTGGAGGCGCGCTCGAAAGCGTTGGCGCTATCTCTGCGTCCCAATCGGAATGCGGGAACGTGACCGTTAGTGTGGGGTTTTTCGCGTCTGCCCCAAAGCCGGATCGCCGACAGCGCTATCGGCCGGCGTTCCGCCTGCCAGAGCAGGATCGCGCCTGCGGCGAAAAATGCGAGATTTGCCAGCCACGCTCCGAACATCGGCCCGACCTTACCTTGCCGCGCTAGCGACACTCCGATCAGGGAGACGAAGTAGTAAACAAAAACCAGTGCAATGGTCAGCACGAAGCCGCCGGATTTCCCGCTTTTTTTGGACGAAAGTCCAAGCGGAATTCCCACCATCGCCAGAACCAGGCAGGCCGTGGGCAAGGCAAAGCGGCGATGAAACTCAATCAGATACCAGCGCGCGGATACGGGATCGACTCGCCGCGCATAATCGCGCAGCGCCGAAGTGCTGACCAGGCCAACCGGAATCTGTTCGTCCGCTTTATTTTCGGCGGAAGGGAGTTCGATGGGAATGTCGGTCTGCTGAAAAGTGGATATCTGGTAGTGGTCGGCCAGTTTCGGATCGGTTTCGTGCGTGGCGCCGTCGATCAGGTGCAGATGCAGGCGATCCTGCCCCTCGGGTACAAGAATGCCTTCATGCGCCAACGTAATCCGCGGGTTGGCGGGGTCGGAAATGTCGGCGAGGAAAACGCCCTTCCACACCGCAGCGCCTTGCGCAGTATGCACGTCTTGAACATAGAGAACGATTTTAGGAAAGCCCTCGTAGAAAACTCGCGGCTGCACTTCAAAAGAAACCTGCGAACCTTTGAGTTGATCCTCAAGATGTCCCAGCGAAGCCAGAGACCACGGCGCCAGATAAAGGCCGTTGAACAACGCCAGGGCCCATGCCCCCACGACAAAAATTGCCAAAATGCGGCCAAAACTCCACACGCCCATGCCGCTCGCCCGCATGGCGGTGATTTCACTATCGGCCGCCAGGCGGCTCAGCCCGATCAAGATCCCCACCAGCACGCTCATGGGGATGGTGTAGGTGAGCGCGAGGGGCACGGTGTAGAAGAAAATTTCCGCAACGCTGGGCAAGGGAGCACTTGCCCGGACGACAAGCTCCAGAATGCGTCCCAGGTCGCGGGTGAACAGCACGAAAGTAAATATGCCCGCGCCAATCAGGGCGTGCGAACTTACCTCGCGAAGAATGTAGCGGGTGAGAATCCGCATGGGAAAGGCTTCTAACCGCAGTCTAGCACGAGCTTTTCACGCAGGAACCGATCGGAATTTGTCTAGCCGGCCTTCAAAAACAGCGCCGCCAGCGGTGGAAGAGTAAGCCTCAGCGAAAAAGGACGTCCATGCTCCGGCACCTCTTCGGCTTGCACTCCACCTAAGTTACCGACGCCCGTGCCACCGTAATCCGACGCATCGCTGTTCAGCAATTCGCGCCAGTAACCGCCGTGCGGCACGCCGATGCGATAGCCGACGCGCGTGATCGGCGTGAAATTGCAAGCAATTAAAACCGTATCGCGGGGATTTTCACTCTTGCGCAGAAGCGAAATCGTGCTGGTGAGGTTGTCGTTGCAGTCCACCCACTCGAAGCCGGCGGGGTTGTTATCGAGCACATGCAGCGCAGGTTCGGCGCGGTAAAGCCGGTTCAACTGACTCACCCACTCCTGCAGGCCGCTGTGAACCGGATACTGAAGCACGTGCCATTCCAGGCTGGTGTCATGCGCCCACTCGCGAACCTGGCCGAACTCATCGCCCATGAACAGCAACTTTTTTCCGGGCTGGGCGTACATGTATCCGAATAGAAGCCGCAGGTTGGCAAAGCGAGCTTTCTCGTCACCGGGCATTTTGCCGATGAGCGATCCCTTGCCGTGCACGACTTCGTCATGCGACAGCGGAAGCACAAAATTTTCCTGAAACGAATACAGCATGCGGAAGGTCAGTTTGCTGTGATGATATTTGCGGTGAATGGGATCCTGTTTGAAATATTCCAGAGTGTCGTGCATCCATCCCATATCCCACTTCATGCCGAAGCCCAGGCCGCCCAGGTAGACCGGCCGCGAGACCATGGGCCAGGATGTGGATTCTTCCGCAGTGGTCTGAATGTCCGGATGCTCTTTGTAAACCTCCTGATTGAATCGCCGAAGGAAGTCAATCGCCTCCAGATTTTCCCGGCCGCCGAATTTGTTGGGAATCCACTCACCCGCTTTGCGCGAATAATCGAGATAGAGCATGGAAGCAACGGCATCTACGCGCAGCCCGTCGATGTGGTATTTGTCGAGCCAGAACATTGCGCTCGACATTAGAAAGCTGCGGACTTCAGTGCGGCCATAATTAAAAATGTGCGTCTTCCAGTCAGGATGGAAACCCTGCCGCGAATCAGCGTGCTCGTAGAGATGCGTGCCGTCGAAGTAAGCCAGCCCGTGAGCATCGGAAGGGAAGTGCGAAGGCACCCAGTCGAGGATTACGGCAATACCGTGCTGGTGCAGGTAGTCGACCAGGTACATGAAATCCTGCGGGGTGCCATAGCGCGACGTAGGCGCAAAGTAGCCGGTGGTCTGATATCCCCACGAACCGTAGAAGGGATGCTCCATAACCGGCATAAATTCCACATGGGTGAAGCCCATGCGGCCCACATATTCGGCGAGACGCGGTGCGGTTTCGCGATACGTAAGCGGCCGATTGTGTTCCTCTGGAACGCGCATCCATGAGCCGAGATGGACTTCATAAACAGCCTGCGCAGCCCGCAAAGAATTATGGGCTTCACGTTTTTCCATCCAATCGCGATCGCCCCACTGGTAGTCGAGATCCCACACCACGGAAGCAGTGCGGGGAGGTTTCTCGTGCAACAAGCCGAGCGGATCAGCTTTATCGACGTGATAGCTATGGCGGTTCGATTCGATATGGAATTTGTAAAGCGCGCCTTTGTTTGCTCCGGGAACGAATCCTTCCCAGATGCCGGAGTCGCCGCGGCGCTCGAGCAGGTTACTTCGTTCAGCCCAGGAGTTGAAACTGCCAATGACTGAAACCAATCGCGCATTCGGAGCCCATACGCTGAACATGGTTCCAACCTGCCCGTCGCGGGTAACCAAATGGGCGCCCATCGTCTCATACATGCGATAGTTGCTGCCCTCGTTAAATAGATAAAGATCCTGATCCGAGAGCAGTGTGACGCGGTCAGCAGCGGCGGGGATGAGTATTTCTGCCATTTTCCGAGTCTCTAGTGTACTGGAAGATGCGGATCACTATATAGGGAGGTTGTTGTATTCCAAGCGGTTTGAATCTTGTCTCGGCAACTCGAGACCTCTAGCCAGCAGACGTCTTCCGTGTGCAGAAGTTACCGAATTCTCATGCTAGACTGACTTTTCCGCCCATGCCCACGCTTCGTCTGATCCTCCTCTGGCACCAGCACCAGCCTTTTTATAAGGATTTGGTGACCGGCGAATATCGCTTGCCCTGGGTGCGGCTGCATGCGCTCAAAGATTATTTCGGCATGGTGAAATTGCTGGACGAGTTTCCTGAAGTCCACCAGAACTTCAATCTGGTGCCCTCACTGATTACCCAGATCCAGGATTACGTTGCTGGAACCGCCCAGGATCCGTTCCTGAAGGTCGCAGCCAAGCCGGGCAACGACCTAACCGTGCATGAGAGGATCTTTGCTCTGCAGTATTTATTTCAGGCTAACCCTACCAATGTGATTGGCCGGTACCCGCGCTACCGCGAGCTTTGGGCGAGGTTTCGCGAGCACGGGTTTTCAGCCGAGAAGGCGGAAAAATATTTTCAGCCGCGGGACTTCACCGACCTGCAGGTGCTTTCGCAGATCGCATGGTTCGACGAATTCTTTCGGGAAGAGAAGGACGTTGCCGCGCTCATCAAGAAGGAGCGCAACTACTCGCTCGAAGATCAAAGTTTTGTCATTGCTCGCGAGCGGGAACTGCTGGGCAAGGTTTTGCCAGCGTATGCCGAGGCGGCGAAGAAGGGATCGGTCGAGATTTCGGCGACACCGTTTTATCATCCAATTCTTCCTCTGGTCTGCGACACCAATGCGGGAGCGGTTTCCTCGCCGGGCCTGCCTTTGCCGCAGAACCGCTTCCGTCATCCCGAAGATGCGCGCGAACAACTGGTGCGCGCGCTTGACCTCCATCAGGAAGTATTTGGAGTGCGGCCGCAGGGCGTCTGGCCTTCCGAGGGCAGTGTCTCCGAAGAGACGCTGGCGATTGCCCACAGTCTCGGTGTCAAATGGATGGCCACCGATGAAGGCGTGCTTGGCCGCAGCACCGGAGTGTTCTTCCATCGCGACGGCAACGGACGGCTACCCACGCACCTCGCAGAGCAGCTTTACAACATTCATCGCTATGAGAATGGGGCGACCGAGATGCACATGGTGTTTCGAGACCATACGATTTCGGACATGATTGGTTTTGTCTATTCCGGCATGGACCCGGGAGATGCGGCGGGACATCTTCTGCGCAACATCAAAGAGGCGGCTCAACCCGTGCTCGCGCAAGGGCGCGACGCCGTAGTGTCGGTGATCCTAGATGGTGAGAATGCCTGGGAATATTATCCGAAATCCGGGCGCGAATTTCTGCGGCGATTTTATGCTGCGCTGCAGCGAGAAGGCGGGCTGGAGGCAGTCACGGTCTCGGAGGCGATTTCGCGTCATCGAAGCGTATCGCCTTTAAAGTTCCTGGTGCCGGGATCATGGATCAATGCGAACTTTAATGTCTGGATCGGCGCTCCCGAAGATAATCGGGCCTGGGATTACTTGCACCACGCGCGCGAATTTTACGCGCAGAACTCAGCCCACGCGAGCGAAGCGCAAAGGAAATTAGCATTTGAAGAAATCCTGATCGCCGAAGGCAGCGACTGGAACTGGTGGTACGGCCCCGAGCATCACTCAGCCAATGATCGTGACTTTGACGAGCTTTACCGCAAACATCTTTCAAACATTTACCAGGCCCTGGGTGCAACGCCTCCCGATTATTTGGCGCAGCCGATCACGGGCGGGGAAGTGCGTCCGGCCTTCACTCCGCAAACCGCATATATTCATCCGCGCATCACCGGCGACAAGGTTCGCTATTTCGAGTGGATGGGAGCGGCCATTTTTACCGCTGATCAGCGCGCCGGCGCGATGCACGGAAAACAATTTCTGTTGGATTCCGTCTATGCCGGGATCGACAACAGGTTTGTGTACGGGCGACTGGACTTCGCCGGTCCGGTTCCTGACACCGAACTGGATGTGGTGGTGAATCTGGAATCGTGGGCCAGCGAAGAGGCGCGTCCGCGGCGCGCTCTGCGGCTCGAGGCCAAGATGCGGAACAGCAAACTGACGGAGTGGCAACTTGAGGGCCGGGAAGAATCGTCGACTGCTTCCTCGAATCCGCCCGAGGAGAGAGCGAAGGCCGCTCTGCTTCGCAATTTTGAATTTCGGCTGCCGCTGAGTTGGCTGCTGGCGAAACCTGTCTCGTCCTCGTTTTCCGTAGCGGCCGGCGAAACTCTGAGCCAGTCCAAACCAGGAGCTGCGGCCATTGCCCCGACCAGTCGGCTCAAATTACGCTTCAGTTTGTGGCACAATCGCTTGCCCGTAGATGCGCTGCCGGTGGAAGGCTGGATCGAGCTTCAGTTGGTAAGCGAAGAAGAACTGGGGATTTAGAAGCGCAAGCTTTATCCAATAAAAAACGCCGGGTGCTCGCGCTTGCGGCGTTTTCAAAAACAAATTCAGTTACTGTCCCGCGTTGGCCGCTGCCGGGGTCATCGTCAACGGGCGGTTAAGTTCTAGGGTGAGCGTGGTTCCCGCGGGTAGCGTTGCCGAATGATGCTTGCTCAACCAGTGTGCGCTGGTCGAACCCGCGCCCACGACTCCGCCAATGAGCACTCCCGGCGGACCGCCGATCAGGCCGCCGATCAGCATGCCTCCGGCTGTTCCGCCGCCAACTTCCTCTTCGTCGCGACGGTCATGACCAGATCCTTTGAATTCGCCTTCTTGATTTACATCTGTTCCTTTAATGTCTGTGTCGACCAGCGTGGCGTCCAAAGAAACTCGCTCGCCGTCGGGCAGAACCAAAGCTTCGGGTGCAATTCCGATGGTCGGCTTACCTGCGATTCGGCGCGGTTCGGCCACCTTGGTGACGCGCCCTTCCACCATGGCTCCCGCGGGGATCACAGTCTTGCCGTCCAGCACCACCGCTTGGGTCAAGCGTCCCTGGAAAGGATCGCCGGGCTTGTTGCTGAAAGTGGCTAGCGTTGTCTCCAGCTTGACCATCAGCGCTGTGCCGGCCGGTACGGGTGCGCTGGTTTGAGCGGCGGCCATCGCTGCCATTAGCAGGATGCAGGGCAGAACTGTTAACTTCTTCATGGCTCCTCCACAGGTTTGCACTACTTAAGATAGTCGATTGTTCCTATCGACTCTAGATTAGACGGATGGTCGCAACAACGTCTGGAGTTGCTTGGGAACCAGCGAAGATAAGGGTCCTGATGTCGTAAGGTCAAATCCCAGTAAATGCTCCTCGGGCAGTGGTGCGTGCTGTCACATTTGGGGGATGTTCGATCCGCTATAATCAAACGTTTTGAAACGCCTTCATGGCGAAAACCTACAACGGCATTGGCTACCTGACTGGACGTCGCCTGAGCTTGAACTCAGGCGGTCCGGGAGTGGTCGTTGATGACGATACGAAATCCATCGCAGAGCAAAGGGACGGTAAAGATTTCATGACGAATATAGGCGCGATCATCGGGCGCGAGGTTCTGGATTCGCGCGGCAATCCTACGGTAGAAGCGGAAGTACAACTGGCGAGCGGCGTTGTCGGACGGGCCATCGTTCCCAGCGGCGCGTCCACTGGCGAACACGAGGCAGTTGAACTCCGCGATAGCGACGACACGCGCTTTCTTGGCAAAGGCGTGCTCAAGGCGGTAGAGAACGTGAATGGCGAGATTGCGGATGCACTGGCCAACTGGGACGCTTCCGATCAGCGCGGCCTCGATCAGAAAATGATCGAACTCGATGGCACGGAAACCAAAGGACGGCTGGGGGCGAATGCAATTCTGGCGGTCTCAATGGCGGCGGCACGCGCGGCTGCGAACGAATACGGATTGCCGCTCTATCGCTATCTCGGCGGTGCGGGAGCGAACACTCTGCCGACGCCGATGATGAATATCCTGAACGGCGGAGCGCACGCTGACAACAATGTCGACTTCCAGGAATTCATGGTAATGCCCGTGGGCGCGCCTTCGTTTTCGGAGGCACTGCGTTGGGGTGTGGAAGTTTTCCATACGCTCAAAGGTGTGTTGAAGAAACGCGGCTACAACACCGCTGTCGGCGACGAAGGCGGGTTTGCGCCTTCGGTCAAATCGAATGTTGAGGCGATCGAAGTAGTACTGGAGGCAATTCAGCAGGCTGGCTACAAGCCGGGAGAAGAAATCGCAATCGCCCTCGATCCCGCCGCCAGCGAGTTCTATCAGGACGGCAAGTACATCTTCAAGAAATCGGATAAATCGGCGAAGAGTTCCGACGACATGGTCAGATTCTGGGCCAAGTGGGTTAAAGACTATCCCATCGTTTCATTGGAAGATGGACTCTCGGAAGACGACTGGGATGGCTGGCAAAACCTTACCAAAGAACTCGGAGGCAAAATTCAACTTGTCGGAGATGACATTTTTGTTACCAACATTCAATTTCTGCAAGAGGGAATTGACAAGGGCGTGGCTAACTCCATTCTGATTAAGGTGAATCAGATCGGTACGGTTAGCGAAACATTGGACGCGATCGGTCTGGCGCGCAGAAATGGTTACACCTCTGTGATCTCGCATCGCTCGGGCGAAACCGAAGACACGTTCATCGCAGATCTAGCCGTTGCCACAGGCGCTGGCCAGATCAAGACCGGGTCGGCTTCCCGCACCGACCGCATCGCTAAGTACAACCAGTTGCTGCGGATTGAGCAGGAGTTGGGGGACGGTGCCAGGTTCTTGGGATGGAAGGCACTGAACTACAAGGAATAGCTGAGATCATCGGCTTTCCATACTTAGGCTTTCCATCCCCTGCATGGCGCCCGGGTCAGAGAAGTCCCCGTTGTGGCGGCAACCTCAAAAGTCCTTAGAAGCCCATTTTGTCATCCGCCGACGGCCCATAAGTCGCAGGGACCGGCTGGTCGTTCAGTCGCAGGTAAACTCCAAGCTGGGCGCGATGATGGACCATGTGATTCAAAAACATCTCGCGATAAGCTAGAAATCGCTGGCCTTCGAAAATTGTCTTGCCCTGAAAGCTCAGCTTCCAGTTTTCTTTCCACGCGCTGTCTGGAGTGGCCTGCAGAGCGGCGCGAACCTTGGCCGCACCTTCATCAAAAGCCTGTACCAGCTGAGCCGACGATTCAAACGGCAACGGCTTGACGCTGCCCTTGGAAAAGTCGAGTTCAGGTGTAGTCAGGATCGTTAACCCGAAGCCCGCGAGCTGCGCCAGGTGAGGCGCCAGTTTGCCCAGCGGCGTGGATTTGGGATGAGGAGCAAACTCTTTCTTGTCGGCGGGGACGCGCTCCAGGGTGGTGCGCGTCTTTTTCATTTCTTCGTCAAGTTCAGGCAGCAGCAATTCGCTTATCGGCATAAGTCCCTCGTTTGTCGAGTATAAACGAGAGATGTGAACCACAAACCAAGCGCTTTGTTTTTTCCCGATCTTTCATTGAATGCGCTAAGGCTCACGATCGTGTAAATTTGTCGGTTGGACAAATCCACAATTTTTTATGCCAGGTCCTAGACCGCTCGTTCTAATCATCCTCGACGGATGGGGATACCGCGCCGAAACCAAAGCCAACGCCATCGCGCTGGCGCGCAAGCCCACCTATGATCGCTTGCTGCGCGAATATCCCAACACGCTGATCCACACGAGCGGCCCGTTCGTCGGCCTCCCCGAAGGTCAGATGGGCAACAGCGAGGTGGGGCATCTCAACATAGGTGCCGGACGCATCGTTCACATGGACATCACGCGCATCGACTTGATGATTCAAAACGGAGAATTCTTCTCGCATCCCGTGCTGCTAGCGGCGATGAAACATGCACGCGTGGGTGAACGGAGGCTGCATTTATTCGGCCTGGTCTCCGATGGCGGCGTGCACTCACAGCAAGCTCATCTCTACGCACTGTTGAAGATGGCAAAACAGAACGGCGTAGACCGCGTCTTCGTACATGTATTTATGGATGGCCGCGATACGCTGCCCACCAACG
>DASRWO010000292.1:0-19183 GCA_035654555.1 Candidatus Deferrimicrobiaceae bacterium
GCGCCCAACGAGGCAGCCAGTTTGCGATGGGAAGCTCCGCGTGTCGAGACATACACATCGCAGTTCCAGGATCGCAAGACTGCTATGGCGAGATGCGCGGATGAACCAAAGCCGAATAGCCCCACGCGGTCGCCCGGTTCCACACCCGCCACGCGCAAGCTGCGAAAGCCGATGATACCCGCGCACAAGAGAGGCGCGGCATGCAAATCATCGAGCTCAGGAGGCAGCTTGAATATGAAGTCATTACGGGCAACGGCATACTCCGCGTAGCCGCCATCAACGGTGTAACCAGTGAAGACCGGCGCGTCGCAAAGATTTTCGAGCCCGCGTCGGCAAAAAGGACAAGTTCCATCGATGCCGCCAATCCAGGAGACACCCACGCGAGTTCCGGCGGGGAGTTCAGCGGAAGCGCCATCGACAATATCGCCAACAATCTGGTGTCCCGGGATGAGTGGGCTCTTTAGCTGCGGCAGCTCTCCCTCGACAATATGCAGATCGGTGCGGCACACACCGCACGCTCGAACCCGAAGAAGTACCTGACCTGCCGCAAGCGGTGGCTTGGCAGTCTCTTCGACCTGAAGAGGTTGTTTGACGGCTTTGAGGATGGCGGCTTTCAAGGTTGGCTGATTAGTGAGCGAAGTGTCGCAACTCTCTTTCATATACACGATACTGTCAGCTTTTGTGATTCTCAATACTGCTTACGTTGTATGGATAAGGAGAGAACCCACTCACGCTAGAAATTTCGAGGGGTCACCGATCGCCTCGGCCAGATCGTTCAGGAATATCGCAGCGCGGGCGCCATCGGCGGCACGGTGATCGCAGGCGAGCGTGAGCGTAATCATGGGACGAACGGCGGCTTTGCCTTCGACAGCAACGACTCGGTCAACAATGCTGCCCGCGGCGAGAATGGCCGCTTGCGGCGGCGTAATGATGGCGCTGAATTGATCGACATGATACATGCCAAGGTTGCTGATGGTGAACGTCGCATCAGTAATGTCAGCGGGGCGCAGCTTGCCGGCCCGCGCGCGCTCGGCGACATCACGGCGTTGTCTGGCGATTTCGCCCACGTTGGCAATTTGTGCATTCGGAATCACGGCCGCCACCACGCCATCATTCACTGCAATGGCCAATCCCATATTCACGCGGGCATGGAGGCGAATACCCTCCGCCGTCCAGCTCGAATTGAGCCGCGGATGTTTAAGCAGCACGCGCGAGGTGAGCGCTATCAGCAGGTCCGTATGCGTGATGCGAATCTGGTGTGTGTGTTCGATCTCTGGAGCCAGCTTTTGGCGAAACGCATTCAGAGCACTCGCGTCGATTTCGCGAGTAACAAAGAAATGCGGAACCGTGGTCCAACTCTGCGTGGTCCGTTCGGCCATCAACCGGCCAAGCGTGGAAGGAACTTCGAGACTGCCTTGATTCTTGGGCGATTCGGCCGCGGCCGCGATCGGAGCTGCCGCATGCGCTTGGATATCCGAGGCCAGGATCTCACCACCCGACCCCGAGCCGCGCACAGTTGCAATATCGACTCCCAACTCCTTCGCCAGACGCCGAGCTTTCGGAGAAATTTTCGCACTGCCTCCCGCGTCCACTTGTGCTGCACTGGTTCCCGCCACTGCCCGCGATTCTGAATGCGCCGAAGAACTGGCTCGCGCAGTGGGCGCTCCGGCTGCTGATCCCGCTTCGGGTGGAAGGTTCTCGCCAGGAGCAACGATCCAGGCAATCGTCTGCCCCACTGGAATGTCGGCTCCAATCTGCCCGGTGATTCCCGCAAGAATGCCATCGGCAGTCGCTTCGACTTCCATCACCGCTTTGTCTGTTTCAATTTCGAGAAGCGGCTCGCCTTTGCTGACCGAGTCGCCTTCTTTTTTGCGCCAGGCGATGAGCTTGCCGGTTTCCTGCGCCATCTCGAGGGCGGGCATGACTACGCTGAAGGCCATAGTGTTTTATTTGGGGAAGGCTGCCACTATGGCCTTCAGTCCGAAACTCCTACCCGCTCGGTCTTCGCGCTGGCCTCGATCATTTCGAGGACGCGCGCGCTGGGCGCGGATTCCGTCTCCCGGGTCGTGGGCAGCGGCCCGTTGACGGTGAAATAGTGCGCGCCTGCGACCAACAGTTCTTCCGCGGGAAAGCGCGTAATCACTTCGTGCCCGGTTGGGGTGACAACAATTTCTTCTTCAATGCGGGCCGCGCTCCAGCCGTCCGTCGAGGGCCAGAAAGTTTCCAGCGCGAAAACCATGCCGGGCTCAAGCGTCTGCGGATGGTCAAGCGAAACCAGACGCGAGATTACCGGCTTCTCCCAAATCGCAAGCCCAATGCCATGGCCATATTGCAGGGCGAAGGCTGCTTCTTCATTGGGGAAACCGAAATCCTGCGCCTTGGGCCACACGGCCGCGATTTCTGCGGTATTGCGTCCGGGACGAATCAGTTCGATGGCCGCATCGAGATAATCGCGGCAGCGCTTATAGGCATCCACCATGGCGTGCGAAGCGAAGCCGATGGTGAAGCAGCGGTAGTAGCAAGTGCGATAGCCCATGTAGGAATGGAGAATGTCGTAATAAACAGGATCGCCGGGACGCAGCACACGATCGGAAAACACGTGCGGATGCGGATTGCAGCGCTCGCCGGAGATGGCGTTCACCGCTTCGACGTACTCCGAGCCGAGGTCATATAAAGTTTTGCTGACCAGGCCGACGGCTTCGTTCTCGCGCATACCCGGCTTCATGGCGCGGTAGAGTTCGTCATAGGCGGCATCGACCATCATTGCGGAAGTATTAAGCAGAGAAATTTCATCCTGCGTTTTGATGACGCGGGCGTTGGACATGAGTTCCTGGCCATCGACCACTTGAATGCCTTCGCGTTGCAGTGCAAAAAGTACGGGAAGCTCAATGATGTCGATGCCGACCGGCTCTCTGTGCAGACCCCGCATTTCGAGCTCGATGCGGATTTTCTTGGCCACATCTTCGGCGCGTCCATGCTCCGGCGACATGGTGCCGCGCAGCATCGAAATTCCCGGGCGCGAGCGCTCACCCAGCCAGGGGCAATTTAATTGATGATGTTTCGCCGCGGAGCCGAAATCCCAGAGGATTGGCTCGTCGTTCTGAGGCAGCAGCGTGAAGCGGTTGGCCTTGTCCTGCGCCCACGTGCCGATGTGCGTGGAGGTCAGGTAACGCACATTGTTCATATCGAAGCAAAGCAGCGCACCCATCGACGACTTCTTGAGCAGATCTTTTGCACGTTGCAACCGTTCGCGCCGCAGCCGGTCGAAGTCGATGCGCTGCTCCCAATCCACCGCCATCGTTCCATGAGTTTTGAGTGCCATAATTCAGCTCCTAGCTCTTAGCTTCTAGCCGGATGTCTCTAAATTCTTGCGAGAATCCTTCGCTGCGCTGCAACGCGGCTCCATTCCGGATGCTGCACCTTAAGACGGCTTACACATCGACAGCGCTGCCTCGAATACCGTTTGCTCCGTCGGCACCGTCGCATCCTCTAGCGGTGGAGAAAACGGGATCGGCACATGCATCGCTCCCATGCGCTTTACTGGCGCGTCTAGGTCGTAAAACGCGCCTTCGGCTATCACGGCCGCGAGTTCGGCCGTCACACCGTAACGGCCGTAGCCTTCGTCCAAAACAATGACCCGCGAAGTTTTCTTCGCCGAATCGATCAAAGTTTTTTCATCCAGCGGCCAGGTGGTGCGAGGATCGACTACTTCTGCGCTGACGCCTTCTTTCTCGAGCATGATCGACGCGCCCAGTGCCACTTGCACCATGCTGCTGGTCGCGACCAGCGTAATGTCATCGCCCGCGCGTTTGATGTCGGCTACTCCTAGGGGAATCGTGTAATCGTCCTCGGGCACGGGGCCTTTGAGCTTGTACATCATTTTGTCTTCAAAAAAGACCACCGGATTCTCATCGCGGATCGCTGTTTTCAACAAGCCCTTAGCGTCATAGGGGGTCGAGGGCAAAACCACTTTCAGCCCGGGCACATGGCTGAACCAGGCGTGCAGCGATTGCGAGTGCTGTGCGGCCGACCGGCGGGTCGCGCCCAGCGTCGTGCGCATCACCATGGGAACCTTCCAGTGTCCGCCTGACATGTAATAAGCTTTCGCCGCCTGGTTCACCATCTGGTCCATGGTGAGAGTAATGAAGTCACCGAACATAATGTCGACGACCGGACGCAAACCCGTCATGGCTGCGCCTACTGCGACGCCGGTGAAACCTGCCTCCGAAATCGGAGTGTCGACCACGCGCTTCGCGCCGAATTCCTCGACTAATCCCGATAGAACTTTGAAGGGCGTGCCCGCCTCGGCCACATCCTCGCCGATAATGCACACCCGCGAGTCGCGGCGCATCTCTTCCGCCAGAGCTTCGCGCACTGCTTGTGCAAAAGTGAGTTCGCGCTCAGGCATACACGTGCTTCTCCACTTCTTCGACGGCGGGATAAGGCGCAGCGATGGCAAATTTCACGGCCGATTCCATGATGCCGCGAACTTCTGAAGTGATTGCATCGAGGGATGCAGCATCCGCATAGTCCTGGCCGATCATCCATTTCGCCAACACGAGAATAGGGTCGCGATCCGTCTTCCAAAGATGCTCTTCCTGTTTGGAGCGATAGTATTCCCGATTGATATCGCCGACGTGATGTCCGCTGTAACGGTAGGTATCGCACTGCAGGAAGGCAGGTCCGCCACCGGAGCGGGCGCGGCTTATCAATCGCATCGCTACTTCATTCACGGCGCGAACGTCTTGACCATCTACGCTTGTGGCTTCCAGGCCAAAGGCAATGGCACGGCCAAGGATGGTCCCAGCGGTAGTTTCCTGAAAGTGGGTGTACTCGTTATATAGATTGTTTTCGCAAACGTAGATCACGGGCAGCATCCAGAGCTGCGCCAGATTCATGACCTCGTAGAGCGAACCTTGCCCCAGCGCGCCTTCACCGAAGAAACAAACCGCGACACGATCATTGGCCAAAGTTTTAGCAGCGAAAGCCGCACCGGTAGCGATGCCCACGCTGCCGCCAACGATGGCGTTAGCACCGAGATTGCCAGTGGCGGGATCGGCGATGTGCATCGATCCGCCTTTGCCGCGGCAGTACCCCGCTTCTTTTCCCAGCAACTCGGCGAACATGCGATCCGGCGATGCGCCTTTTGCCAGGCAATGTCCATGGCCGCGATGCGTGCTGGTGATGTAATCATCGCGGCGCAAAGCTTCGCAGATTCCCACGGCGACGGCCTCTTCGCCGCTATACAAGTGGGCCAGTCCCGGCATGAGCGCGCGCGTGTAAACCTCATTCACCTGTTCTTCAAACAAGCGGATGCTCATCATCTGGCGGTAGGCGTGAAGCCACTTTTCTTTTTCTGTCGTAACTCCCTGTTGCGCGTCGCGCCTGGAGGTAGCCGTCGTCATTGTTTCCTACCTCCTTTGGTGACCGGCGTAGACACTCCCGACATTGTGGCCAGCACATCGAACATGCAAGCGAAATCATATTTCGTCCAGCCCATGCCGCGTGCAGCGGTCAGAATTTCATTGCTTACCGCGGTGGTTGGCAACGGGACATCAAGCTGACGGCCCAAGTCCATCGCGAGAACCATATCCTTCTGCATCATGTTGACATCGAACCAGGCCTCTTCTGGCTGCTGCAGGACGAACGGTCCGCGGTATTGAATCATCGGCGATGCAATCGCGCTGTGAGTGAGAACGTCGACTGCAACTTCCCGCGCGATGCCGCTTTTCTCGGCCAGCAACGCTCCTTCGGAAAACGCGAGCATTTGCACCGCGAGGCTGAGATTGACAGCGATTTTCATCGAAAGCGCCAAGCCGTTGTCGCCGACGTGAGTGACCTTCGGCCCTATATCGAGTAGAAGCGGCTTTACTTTCTCGAATGTCTCACGGCGCCCGCCAACCATCACCGAAAGCTTTCCTTCCTGCAATGTGATCACGCTGCCGGAGACCGGCGAATCAACCATGTCCGCGCCCTTTTCACGGATCTTCGCAGCCAACGCACGGCTCACGCTGGGGCTGATCGTACTCATGTCGATGAAAACTTTGCCCGCGCTCAAACCCGCCAGCAGTCCATCCGGCCCCTCAGTGATGGCGGCGGTAGCTGCGGAGTTGGTGACCATGGCGAAAACAAAATCGGCGACACTGGCGACCGCGCGAGGCGAATCGGCCCACTGCATTCCTTTTTCCACCAGCCACCGGGCCTTGGCGCGCGTGCGGTTGTAGCCAGTCACGCTGTGACCCTTGCTGAGCAGGCGGTTCACCATCTGGCTGCCCATCACTCCCAAGCCGATAAATCCGAGTTTTGCCATCCGGCTGCAACCTCCACACAAAACGAAAAAAATCCGAACATGCTGCAAATTTAGGAAATGACTTTTGGACTCGAAGGCGTGTGCTTCCCGCGCGATGATGGAGAAAGGCCCGCAGGCGCTCTGGAATCTTCCCTCACTTGCTCAAGATGCGAACGCATCGCGTTTCGGGCCATCTCGGGATCATGCCGCTCGACGGCTTCCAGAATGCGCTTGTGATGGATCTGTCCGCGCTGCGGTCCGCCTTCCACATTGAAGATTCGGATGCGTTGTTCACGCAGCAAGCCGACGATGGAATCGATGAGGGAAAGAATGAGAGGGTTTCCCACCGCCTCCGCCAACGCCAGATGAAAGTCGAGGTCGGCTTCGATGTAGGCCTCAGGGTCGCGTTGCGCTCCGTCCATCACAGTCACTGCCTCGCGTAACGCGATAACTTCCGGCTCCTGAATCCGCGCCGCTGCCAGAGCAGCAATGCCAGGTTCGAGAATCAAGCGCAGTTCCGCAAGGTGGGGGGAACCTTCCTGCTGGCCAACTTTCACCATGAGATCAAAGGACTGACGCGCAGCCTGCGACGTCCCATCGGTAATAAATGTTCCACGACCTGAATACGCTTCGACCAAACCTTTTTCGCGCAGCGTTTTCACCGCTTCGCGTACCGCCGTGCGGCTGACGCCGAGGCGCTGCGCTAATTCGCGTTCTGCCGGGAGTTGATCGCCTGGCTTCAACGTCCCTTTGAGCACAGACTCTTCAATCTGCTGGACGATCTGCTCGTACAACCTTGAGGTGCGAACAACTTTGTACACTGGATTTTCTCCCGCAGGACCCAGTTGGGGGAAACTGGCGATGGTCTGGCTACTATACCGCAGGTCCAGCGGCGCGGCAGCGATTTCTGAACCTTGATTGTACGTGAAAGTCATTTTTGGGCCGTGTTTGGTTTTGGGTATGATGGTATGACCAGTTAATTTTAGCGATAACTTCTAAACTTTGCAAGCTCTTCTGCCTGGGAATATTGCAGCCGCATTGCGTGACTATGCGTCTTGGCCAATGTGGTCCCTGGCGCTCACGGCTTCGCTATAAGTCCCGATTTTCCTTGACTTCGCCGTCGCGCCAGTGGTATGGCTGTCGGACCAGCTTCCGGAGGCTTTCAATGAAATTCCGATGCACCGCCATGTTTGCGGGTTACGTCGCTACTTCAGCCGTCCTTGCTATGTGCCTTGCTTTATGCCCTCAGGGAGTTGCACAGTCTACTTCGGGCCGCGTGCTGGGAAGTGTTACCGACGCGAGCGGTGCCGCCGTCACTGGCGCAACGGTTGTAGTTACGGATACTGAGCGCGGAACTTCACGAACCCTCACCACGGATGACGCCGGCGCTTATGTCGCTGCCGACCTTAATCCGGGAAACTACAAGATTCACGTGGAAGCCAGGGGCTTCAAATCAGTAGAGCGTCCGAGCGTGCACATCGAGGTCGCCACGGACGTTCGCGCGGACTTCACACTTTCGCCGGGCGAAGTCTCGGAAACGGTCGTCGTGCAGGAGGAAGTTCCGCTCTTGAACACGACTTCCGCGACTCTAGGCGGAACTCTGAGCAATAAAGAGATTAATGACCTTCCCCTAAATGGCCGCAACTACGAAAATCTGCTGCAACTGCGTCCCGGTGTGATGCGTTACCCCGGGGGGGGATTCTCGACCACCAGCACAGATGGCTTGCGGGCGGAGGACAACGCCTATTTTATCGATGGCCTTTTTAATAGCGAGCCATTTTCCGGCCAAGGCATCATCAATGGCGCCGGCATCGCCGGAGACTCCGCTACCATTCTCCCCATCGACGCGATCCAGGAATTTAATGTTCAGGAAAATGCTCCGGCCGAGTATGGATGGAAACCGGGCGCAGTCATCAACGTTGGGCTGAAATCTGGAACCAATTCGATCCACGGCACCGCGTTTGCCTTTGGCCGTGACGGCGATGTGCTCGACGCCCGCAATTATTTCAATGCCGAGCCCGCCGCGAAAACGCCACGAACCCTGGAACAGTTTGGCGGCAGCTTGGGCGGCGCAATTATCAAAGACAAAGCTTTCTTCTTCGGCGCCTACGAGGGCCAGCGCTACGATGTAGGAAACAACTACAGCGTCAGCACTCCGACCACCGTAGGTTTGCCCACGCCGTCGACACCCACCTGCACCTCGGTTGCGGGCGACTGCGCCAACAGCATTCCGAATGCGATCGCCGATCTGCTGGCGAATCACATTCCAATCAGCCATGCCAGCCAATTAATCTCGGGCTGCACAGTCTCAGGAGCCGGGGCCGTAACCTGCAATGGCACGGGCTTTCCCACCAACAACACGCAGTCGATCAATGTAGTGCAAGGCTTCCCCAACAATGTGGGCGTCGACAACGTGATTGCCAAGGTGGATTACACCCTTAGCCAGCGCAACAGCATCAGCGGCATGTATTTTTTTGGCAACAACTCAGGCACGGTGGAAGATTTTCCCGAGCTGCAATCCAAATGGCGTTCTGACATTCACACGCGCGCCCAGGTGGTCGGTGGAAACTGGATTTGGACCCCTAACGCACAATGGGTGAATGAAGCCCGAGTTGGTTACAACCGCCTGTATCAGCCCACGCTGCCAGGTGACCTCGATACGCCCGCGTCAGCTTACGGCCTGAATACTGGTGTGAGCGGACCGGACACCGGCGGACTGCCTCGCATCGGCTTCGCGGGAGCGTTCGTGCCGGGCCTGGGCGGATTCAAGTGGCCGAAATTCCAGGGGCCCGACTCGATCACGCAGTTCATCGATCACGTTTCGCGCACCTTTGGAAAACACGCTTTCAAATTCGGGGGCGAAGTCCACCGCGACGAAGTAACCGGCGGTGCCTTCGGCAATGCCAGAGGCAGTATCACCTTCCTCGGGGGCGTGGCTCTGCCAGCGTCAACGGCACTAGAAGATTTTTTTGCCGGCGATCCGTTCAAAGCATCGGTGCAAGTTGGCAATCCCAACCGAACCATTCACAACTGGGCCTATGCAGGATTTGTTCAGGATGACTGGCGGGCTACCAGGAATCTGACAATTAATGCAGGTCTGCGCTATGAATTTAACTCAGTCATTTCGGAAGCTCACAACCAGCTTGGCAACTTCGATCCGAATTCTGCCACTGGATTGATCCAGGAGGGACGGAACGGCGTCAGCGGTCCCTATAACCCAGATCATAAGGACTTCGCACCGCGCCTCGGCTTCGCCTGGGATGTAACCGGCAAAGGAAACACCGTGCTGAGAGGCGGAGCGGGGCTGGTGTATGAAACGATTAATTGGGAAGCGCTGCTTGCCTTCAACAACGCCTTCGGCCTGAATAACGTTCCCACCGGAGCGATCATCGATGCCGCGGGAGATACTGCAGGCGGCACGATTACAGCCAGCAATATCGCGGTCCCACCGGTCATGCCGCAGTGGGATAGCGGTGTTCCGATCTATGGAAGCAACGTAAGCACCGCAACACCCAATTGTTTCTTAAGTCCTTGCCCCATCATGAGCGTCGACCGCAACATCACGACTCCCTATGTGTGGAACTGGACTCTGAGTTTGCAACACGCGTTTAATCCGAACCTTTCTTTGGAAGTTGCCTATGTGGGCAATCACGGCGGGAATCTGACCGGTATTCGGGATATCAATCAACCGCCTGTAGGTTCTGGTTGGCCGGCGGCAAACGTTGTCGCCTGCACTCAAGCCGCATTGGCTGCGGGCTCTGGCGGAACGTACCCGACGGTAACGAATACTGCGTGTCAGGACGATACCGCCAACGAAATTGGCCCTTACGCCACAAAGTTTCCCTACTTGAGCAACATCTTCCAGATGGCAAATGTGTACCGGTCTAACTACGACGGATTGCAAGTCACCTTGAATTCACGGAATTATCACGGGCTCAGCATGGTCGCCGGCTACACATTCGCCCATGCGCTCGACGACGTGGGCGCGAACTGGGATTTCGGCTACGGCGCAGGCTTGCCCCAGGATTCCTATAACGTCGGCCGAGAATACGCGAATAGCGATTTTGATATTCGACAACGTTTCACGCTATCGCTCACCTACGCCATCCCCGGACGCAGCGGCTCCTGGCAAATGCTGGAAGGCTGGGAACTGAACTCCATCGTGACGCTGCAAAGCCCTCAGTTCTGGGGTCCGATTGATCTGGGAACCGACGCCGCCGGCGTCGGTCCGCTGCCGGTGAGCCCGCCGGCCAATGAGCCGATTCGCTGGAGCTTCTTTGGCAAAACCTCCGACTTCAAGTCAGGCCCCAATCCAATCCCTTACTTTGCGGGAAACAATTCCCCGACAAATCCCACGAATAACGCAGCTTGCAACTCTCAGGCTCTGGCCGTGGATGGAGGAACCCCGGGAGCCGCAACCGAATCCCTGGCTTTCTTTGGCTGCTACGCTCAGGGCAGTTCGATCATGATTCCGCCGCCGCTCGGCCAGTTCGGCAACATGTCGCGGAACATGTTTCCTGACTCCGGCTTCAAAGACTTCGATTTCTCCGTGGCCAAGAACTGGCACCTGGGCGAGCGCCTCCACGCGCAGTTCCGGGCCGAGTTCTTTAACATTTTCAATCATCCCAACTTCGCCAATCCTTACGGCGGCCAGAACGGGTTTGGGCTGAACGATCCCTCAGCCCGGCCGTTCGGATGTGGCTGCGCTACGCCGGACGTCGCCGCCGCTAACCCGGTGATCGGGTCGGGCGGTCCTCGGGCCGTGCAACTCGGTCTAAAGTTTATTTTTTAATTCGGTGCACAGGTTAAGTCGGAGAAAAAGGGCCGGACGCAGTTCCGTCCGGCCCTTTTTTCGTAACAGCTCCAGTGATGGACCAACAGAAAAGGGCCTAAAATGAAAATAAGATGTCAGTTCTTCTCTCCACTTCTACTTCTGCTTTTGCCATTCTTCGCACTAACCTCTATGACTGCTCTAGGACAAAACAACCAACGCCGCGAACGCAATATTGATGAGATCCGAGTCGAAGCCATTCATCGGGCTGAGGTGGGCCAGTATCCGCTGATCGGTCTCGACCCCGGCGATGTGAAGGAAGCCTTCGAGAATATTCATACCAGCGATAAGGATGAATGGGCCGCGGCATTTATGCACGTCGCCGATCGCTATTTCAACGAAGCAAAGTCGCTGGAGAAATCCGATCCCGCCAAAGCCAATGCCGATTACATTCGCGCCTGGCGGCTTTATTCATTCGGACGCTGGCCGATTCCCGCTTCTCCCGGCAAGCAGCGCTCGTATGAAAAAGCCATCGAAGCATTTCTGGCACATGCGCGCTTCATGGACCCGCCGCTTGAAGTGGTGCATATTCCTTTCGAAGGAAAAGAGATCACCGCTTATCTGCGCCTGCCGAAAAATGCGAACGGTCCGGTGCCGCTGGTAATTGCGGTGAACGGACTCGACAGCCGCAAAGAAGACCTCGCCGAGAGTTTCGGCGCGATCCTTCCATTTGGAGTTGGCTACCTCGCGGTTGATGGTCCGGGCACTGGGCAGAATCCGATCAAGGTAAGTGAAACGGCGGATCGTGTGTTGTCGAAGGTGATCGACTACGCGCAATCGCGGCCGGAGATCGATAAGAACCGCATCGCCATGCACGGCGTGAGCTGGGGCGCGTATTGGGCCACGAAGATGGCGATCGTCGAGCGCGCCCGCCTGCGCGGGTGCAGCGCGCAGTCTCCGCCGGTCGACAAATTTTTCCAGAAAGATTTCATAGCGAATTCGCTCATAGGAAATCGCGAATACCTTTTCGATCAAGTGCCGGCGCTCATGAGCATTATGGAGGGCGTGCACTCACTCGATGAGATGGAAGAGTTCATGCCGAAGCTTTCGCTAGTGCGTGAAGGATTGTTGGGCAAACCCATGGCGCCGATGCTCGTGATTGCGGGCGTGCTCGATACTCAGGTTCCCATCGACGATGAGTGGCTTCTCCTGAGCAAAGGCGACGTGCCCAAAGATGCATGGATCAATCCGCGCGGAGGCCATCTGGGCCGGCAAGTCGGCGTGTGGCCGGATCCTCTGATCTTCAAGCAAGTCATTATTCCGTGGCTGGTGAAGACGCTGGAGGCTCCGGCGAAGTAGTCGCCGCCTGCAATGTCCACTTCAACAGCTATTGCACCGCCTGAATCCACGGAGTCGCAGAGCAAGCCTTTTTACATGTCTCTGTGGGTTCAGGTTCTCATCGCCATGGTTGTCTCCGTGGCGCTTGGATGGTTGAGTCCCGCGCGGGCCGTCGCCATGAAGCCCTTGGGCGATGCCTTCATCCGGATGATCACCATGATCATCACGATTCTCATCTTCTGCACCGTAGTGACGGGCATCGCGGGCATGCAGAATTTGAAAAAGGTGGGCCGGGTCGGCGGCAAGGCTCTACTCTATTTTGAAATCGTTTCGACGATCGCTCTTGCGGTTGGACTCGTCGTGGGCAATGTTGTTCATCCCGGCAGCGGCTTCAATGTAAATGCGGCAACGCTCGACGCGAAGTCTATCGCCGATTATGCAGGGCAGGGCAAGGCGCAGAGCGTCACCGAATTCCTGATGCACATCATCCCCACCACCGTGACGGATGCATTTGCCAAGGGTGACATTCTGCAAGTGGTATTCATCTCGATTCTGTTTGGCTTTGGATTGTCCTCCGCGGGTCCGCGAGCAAAACCAATCGTGGCTCTGCTTGAATCGCTGACTCACGTTGTTTTCCGCGTGGTGAATATTCTGATGATCTTCGCGCCCATCGGCGCTTTTGGCGCCATGGCCTTCACTATCGGCAAATACGGCTTCGCCTCGCTGGGACCGTTGGTAAAATTAATCGCCACGTTCTGGGTAACTTCAATCCTTTTCATAGTGATTGTTCTGGGCGCCGTCGCCGCTCTTGCCGGATTCAACATCCTGAAGTTCCTGCTTCACATCAAGGAAGAAATCCTGCTGGTGCTGGCTACCAGTTCCTCCGAAACCGCCCTGCCCACGTTGATGGAGAAACTGGAAAAACTGGGCTGCTCACGGTCGTTAGTCGGACTCGTCGTCCCTACTGGATACACCTTCAACACCGACGGCAGCGGTTTGTATATGACTCTGGCTGCGCTGTTCGTCGCCCAGGCGACCAACACGCACCTGACACTGCTGCAACAGTTCACGCTTTTCTCCGTGGCCACTCTGACCTCGAAAGGGGCGAGCGGCGTGCAGGGAGCGTCTTTCATTGCGTTGGTCGCCACATTGTCGGTGATTCCTACAATTCCAGTGGCAGGGATGGCGCTCATCCTCGGCATCGACCGCTTCATGAGCATGTGCCGCGGGTTGGTGAATATGATCGGGAACGGCGTGGCTACGCTGGTGGTGGCGCGGTGGGAGAACGAGTTGGGAAGGGATGCGCTAAGGGAAAGGCTGGCATGAGATTCCTTCCCGGCGATCCCGGTCGATGGCCGGGGGCTTTAGCGGACGTGTGCCATTTCGGTAACTACGGTAACTTCTCGCTGCACAATTTCTGTGGCATCTTAACATTCCTGCAATGTTCGGCATCTACCATTAGGTAGGAGATCGCCATGGGTTCAGCGCGTGTTCCGAAGTCGCTGCCGCTGCAAGTTGCCGCAGTATGTTTTCGGCGTCAGGGCGCGGCAGCGGAGTTCCTGCTGGTGAACACCAACGGCGGAAATAAGTGGACCTTTCCCAAGGGATCGCCGGAAGCGCGACTTTCGCACAGCCAGGCTGCCGAGCGCGAAGCGGCCGAAGAGGCCGGAGCGCTGGGTACGATCGAGCCGCGACACTTTCATCTTTATATTCACTCCAAGGGCGTGTTCTGGCAGCCGGGCGGCGTTCAGGAATTTGTGGTGAAGGCTTTCCTGATGGAAGTGCACGAGATGCGACGCCCTGATGAACTGATGCGCAATCCGACCTGGTTCAGTCCGGAAGATGCCCGCCGGCGTTTGTCCAAAGGCCGCGAAGTGAAATACGCGCACGAACTGGAAGCCGTAATCGACCGCGCTATCGAACGAATTCAATTCCACAGCGACTTGTGGGGCAAGTATCCGGCAGACCGCAACGGGCGCGCTTCGGCGCATTCCTGATTCAGCGACAATCGCTTGTCATCCTGAGGAAGTCGAGCGCTTCGCTCGGGCGAAGGACTCCTAACTGCCTTTTATGAGACGATAAATCCAGCCCATGATTCAGCTTTCTGGCGCCGGAAAACGTTTCGGCCACAAACTTCTTTTTGAAAACACCGACTGGCTGATCACGCCCCGCGACCGCATCGGTTTGGTGGGCGCGAACGGCACCGGCAAGTCCACGCTGATGAAGATTCTCGCGGGCCTGGACACGCTCGACTACGGCTCCCTGATTGTTGCCAAAGGCACCACCGCCGGATATCTACCGCAGGACGGGCTCACGCTTTCCGGCCGCACCGTGTTTGCCGAATGCATGGCGGTATTCACCGAACTGCATGCCATGGAGCGGGAACTTGAAACCCTCACCCACCAAATCTCCGAACTCGACCACACCAGCGCGCGGTATGCCGAGGTTGCGGATCGCTATCACAGCCTAGAACACGAGTTTCGCACGCGCGACGGCTACTCGATTGAAGCCGAAGTCGGACGCGTCTTGATGGGATTAGGCTTCCGAAAGGAAGACTGGGAGCGCCAGACCGACGAATTTTCCGGCGGCTGGCAGATGCGTTTGGCGTTGGCGAAGCTGCTGTTGCAGAAACCCAATCTGCTGCTGCTGGATGAACCCACCAATCATCTTGATCTGGAAGCGCGCAACTGGCTGGAAGAATATTTGCACAATTACCCGCACGCCTTTGTGCTGATCTCGCACGACCGTTATTTTCTCGATGTCACGGTCAACAAAATCGCGGAAATCTGGAACAAGCGCTTCTGGTTCTACACGGGAAATTACGACAAATTTCTATCGCAGAAGACGCAGCGCAATGAACAATTGCAGGCGGCCTACCGCAACCAGCGGGATCGTATCGAGCAACTGGAAGTATTCATCAATCGATTCCGCTATCAGGCCACCAAGGCAAAGCAAGTGCAAAGCCGCATCAAGGAACTGGAGAAGATTGAACGGATCGAGGTTCCGCCAGAAGAAAAGACGATTCACTTTTCGTTTCCGCAGCCTAAGCCGAGTGGCCGCATCGTGGCTGAGTTTGAGAATGTCGCCAAGATTTATCCGGGGAAAAAGTCCGGCGCCGCAAGCACCGGCGAAAAAGAAGTTTTTCACGACGCCAACTTCATGATCGAGAAGGGTGACCGCATCGCGCTGGTCGGGGTGAACGGAGCCGGCAAATCCACGCTGATCAAGCTCCTGGCGGACGCGGAACTGCCAACCCAGGGCGAATTCAAACTCGGGCATAATGTCGAGGCTGATTACTTTGCCCAGGACCAATACAAAGAACTTGATGCCAACGCGCGAATGATTGACGATCTGGGCGCAGCGTCGCCGCGCTCGACGCAGACTGAATTACGCAGCCTGCTTGGTTGCTTTCTGTTTTCCGAAGATGATGTTTTCAAGAAGATCGGAGTGCTCTCCGGGGGTGAGCGCGGCCGGTATGCTCTGTTGCGGCTGCTGCTCCATCCGGCAAATTTCCTGCTGCTCGATGAACCGACCAATCACCTCGATCTCCGGGCAAAGGACGTCTTGCTGGATGCGCTAATGGATTACACGGGCACGGTCGTTTTCGTATCGCACGACCGCTATTTCATCGACAAGCTGGCCACGCGGGTTTTCGAAATCGGCGACGGAAAAGTCGAAGTCTATCCCGGCAACTACGAAGACTACCTCTGGCGCAAGCAGGGCGGGAACATCAAACAGAATGAGGCGATTCGCCAGCAATTAAAGGATGTCCAGCCCGAGCCAAAGCCGGCTTCGAACGGCAATGGGGCTTCCTTCGATGCTGCGCCAGAAGCGAAAACAAAGCGTCTAAATCCCATCAAGCGCAAAAAGATGGAAGATCGAATCCGCGAGTTGGAAGGGGAAATCAACCGCGCGGAAACCTTAATCGCGCAATACGAGACGTTACTACAGGATTTCGTAAGCGCCGAGGAAAGCCAGCGCCAGGCTCAGGAACTCGAACAGCAAAAGGCCGCGCACGCAGCCTTCCTCAAGGAATGGGAAGATCTGAGCGAGTCTTTACAGGATGCGGTCTGATGGCCACGACCCTTGCCGCGACCGTACAGCCTCTTCCGTAATCTCGGAGGATGCCTTACCTCTGTGCGATATTCAGATTGGCCAAAGGGACAGGAACCAGCCCGAGGCCCAAAAATCCCAGACCACCCGTACCGATTGGCACCGCCAGCGCCCTGAACTGGCCAACGGACGCGCAGCGGCGGGACAAAGGAAGGTCGCATGCTCCAGTCATCTGAGAACTCTTTCGGCGTGAGGTCCACTTCGCCAGCCTCCAACCCAAACTCTTATAACCCCGTTAAAACCACCACCGCGCCCATTGAACAAGCAACGATTGGACGGTCACTCGTCATCAAGGGCGAAATCAGCGGATCAGAAGCGCTCTATATCGATGGCCGCATCGAAGGTAAGATTACGCTCACGGATAACCGCCTCACCATCGGCCGTAACGGCAGCGTGCAAGCGGACATCGTTGCCCGCGAAGTTGTGGTCATGGGCAAAGTGACCGGCAACATCGAATGCAGCGATCGAGTCGATATTCGCAGTGAAGGTGTGGTGCACGGTAATGTTTCCACGCACCGCATCAGCGTAGAAGATGGCGCTGTGCTCAAGGGCGGTATCCAGGTGAAGAGCGGCGAACAGAAGCAGAACCAGCCCGTGCAGACAAAAGCTCAGGAAACACAGAAACCAGCGGTTGCAGAACCGCAAAAGGCCTTGGCAGCGGTTGCTGGCGCCTGATGACTAACGCCAACATAGGGCTCTAGAAAAAGGCCACGCCCACGCGTGGCCTTCCATTTCCGCCAAATCACCGTAACTCCCGGCGGGCTGCTCTCCAGCCGCGAGTTTCCGGAATAGCTCTTACTTTTTCTCTTTAGGTTTCAGATCAAGCGAAGCCGAATTCATGCAATAGCGCAGTCCGGTAGGCGTTGGACCATCTTCAAACACATGTCCCAAATGCGCTCCGCACTTGGCACAACGGGCCTCGGTCCTGGTCATTCCGAAACTGCGGTCTTTGTGCTCTTCAACTTTGCCACCCTCCGCCGGCTGGAAAAAACTCGGCCATCCGGTGCCTGAATCGAACTTTGTCGACGAGTCAAATAATGGCTCTCCGCAGCAAACACAGTGATACGTTCCTGCGTCCTTGGTCTTCCAGTACTTGCCGGTAAAGGCTGGCTCCGTTCCGGCCTCCCGGGTGACGTGATATTGCTCCGGCGTGAGCTTTTGTTTCCATTCCGATTCGCTCTTTGCCACTTTTTCTGCCATAAACGTATACCCCCAAGTAAGTTGCCTGTTTCTTTCGATTTAGCAACTATTAGATGTTCCCTCATTAGATGTTCCATGACCAGATAAGGTGACGGGCCGTCTCCGCAGGGCTTCGATTGTGACATCGGTCACAATCGACTCGTGACATCCGACCTTGCCGTAAGTCTCTTCTGGAGTCAAATATGTTGAAACGTCTGCGAGTCCCTCCGGCCCGGCGTCGCCCCTCAAGGGATGTCGGGCCTTTTCTCAATCACTCCAGAACTTCTTCTCCAATCTGGTGGTATTTGCTTCGGAAAAAGAGCAGCGGTTTGCCCGGGCGCACCACCACGTCTTCCACTTCCGCTATGAAGATAGTGTGATCGCCGGCATCCTGGGCCGATTGCCGCCTGCATTCCAGATACGTCAACGCTCCATACAGTACAGGCGTTCCATGCACGGTCCGATCAAAGCGGGCTACGGGTTCGTTGACCTGTTCCTCCAGCAGCAGCGCATAGTATTCGGAAATCGCCCGTTGATCTTCTGCCAGAACATTGATGCCGAAGCGCTTCCTGACATGTAGATGGGCGTGGGTACGCGCGCTCTGGTCCACGCAAACCAACACCAGCGGAGGATCGAGGGAGACGGAAGCAAATGCATTGGCAGTCATGCCATGAACCTTGCCATCCAAGTCCAGGGTGATGATGGTCACTCCGGTGGCAAAGCTCCCCATCGCTTTCCGAAATTCGAATGGATTGAGACTCATGGCGTACCCGGAGCCTTACCGCCGCGACTGCCTACCTTAGCACGCCAGCCCCCGAGTCAACGGGACGCAAGTCATGTATGATTCGATGCATCAGCCGAACGGAACCGACGATCGTGATTCTGAGTTCCATCAGCCCGACCGGCACGGAATATGGTGATTCGTGTGCTTCGGACTCGGTCACTCTGAGACCGGGAGCACCAATCTCTCGCGGCTTGGCCCTGCGGCTGATCCGTTGCAACGAGGACGACCTGCCCGCACTGCTCGCGGCGGCCCGAGCGGCAAAAGAAAACTTCAAGCCCGGCGCAGTCACCTACTCGCGCAAAGTCTTCTTGCCGCTGACTAATCTCTGCCGCGATTACTGCGGCTACTGTACCTTCCGCCGCGATCCCGCCGACCCAGGCGCGCATACAATGACTCCCGACGAAGTTTTATCGGTGGCCCGGGCTGGAGAAAAGCTGGGATGCACCGAGGCTCTTTTCAGTCTGGGCGATAAACCCGAACTTCTGTTCCCAGAGATGCGCGAGACTCTGCGCCATCTCGGCTATAAATCGACCCTGCACTATCTGGAAGCCATGTGCGAGCTTGTGTTGCGCGAAACTAGCCTATTGCCGCATCCGAACCCCGGCTTGCTCAGCGCCGAATGGATTGCCCGTCTCGCCGCAGTCTCGCCCAGTATGGGATTGATGCTTGAAACCATCAATGCGGACCTGCTCGCTCCCGGAGCCGCGCA
>DASRWO010000293.1:0-6286 GCA_035654555.1 Candidatus Deferrimicrobiaceae bacterium
CCGCGTTCGGATCGAAAGAAAAGCTGAAGATCACAACCACGAGCAGCGAAAAAAACAGCATCGAGTTGATCGCATCTCGCGAGCGCCACTCCAGCCGGATGTCTTTCGCCAGTGTGGCCAGGGTGATGGAGCGAAGCGAACTCATTGCGCTGCCACCCGCCTCGGCTTCAGATCGGATGTGCGGTCCACAATCTTCCCATATTCCATCCAGACAAACTCGTCCGCCACGCCCTCCAGCAGCGATGCCTGATGCGTGACTACAAAAATAGTCTTGCCCTCGTCGCGCATGCCTTTGAGCAGTGCCCCCATCTCCTGCGCCGAATGAACATCCACATTCGAGAACGGCTCATCCAGCAACAGAATTTGTGGATCGTGTAGAATCGCCCGCGCCAACGACATACGCTGACGCATGCCCTGCGAATATTGCCCCACCGGACGCGTCAACTCCGGATCAAGCCGCACCGCGCGAATCGCCTGCTCACAGCGGCTGTCGCCAACAATACCGTAGAGTCGAGCAAAGTAGCGCAGATTCTCCATCCCACTCATCTCGTCATAAAGCAGAGACGGATGCGCCATATAACCAATCTCACGGCCAGCGTCCTGCGGATTCCTACCTAAGATCGAAATCGTCCCCCGAGTCGGCTGCGCCAAGCCCGCCAGCCCCCGCAACAAAGTAGTCTTCCCCGCCCCGTTGTCGCCGAGAATCACATAAAACTTCCCGGCATGAAATTCCGCCGTCACCCCGCGCAACGCCGCGAAGCGTCCGAACTGCTTAATGAGATTGCTGACGGTGATGATGGTAGCGGCGGCCGGGATTTCAGAGGCGCTCACGATAATTGCATGAATGTGAAAGGTAGACGATAGCCGAAGCTTGCGACGAAGTCTAGAACATGAGGCAGGGGTGAGAACTCGCCTCGCAGACAGCCCTGAAAAGGTGCGGCTGCAGCAGCGCCGCCTCGAGCCCTATTAAAAGACGCGGGCTTTAGCCCCTGAGGGGAGCGCGAGGTTAATTAACCGTCCCGTTCGGACCCGGCTGCACCTGCGTAATGCTCTTCGCCGGCTCCGCCTGCATCGAATTCCCCGGCTGCTGAGGCGCATACTTCGAAGCGCACTTCGCTTGCAGCGCCTTAGCGTGGAACACGCCATCACGCCCAAAACTGCCATCGGCGAGCGCCTGGGAGTCATCCTTAAACGTATCGGGGGGCGCCTCGGTTCCCGTGTAATCGACCGAGAGCAACTGATCCTGCTCCATCAGCACAAACTGCACGTGCGTTCCCGTCCGCTTGATCGATCCTGGCTGCACATTCCCCGCCACCCGCAGCCGCTTCGTAAAAGCCCCGTTCCCCATCTTGTGCAGCTCGCTGATGGTCACGTAATAGCTCTTGCTATCCTGCACACCGGTGTAAGCGAGGTAACCCAGCAACAGCAGAATCACAACCGTCGCCGCGCCAAACTTCAAATAAGTTTTGCCTTGACTGGACATAGAACACCAACCAGACTCCGTAGTTATGACTCTAATCTTCCCCAAGCTCAGAATCAAGATTTCAAAAGGATTGTCGTATGAAACGCTGTCATAATCAGCTCGTATGCGCATTCTCCTGATCGGTGGCGACGGATTTATCGGCCGAATCGTCGCTTCCCAGCTGATCCAGCAAGGCCACGACGTAGCGGTGTTTAACCGCGGCACTAGACCGGCGCCACCGGGCGTCGAGCAGTTTCTGGGTGACCGCAACCAACTCTCCGTCAACAGCACCGAACGGAACCGCTTCGGCCCAGACGTGGTGATCGACCTTATCCTAACTTCAGCTCCGCAGGCCCAAGAGCTGATGAAATTTTTCCGAGGCGCCGCCGGACGCGTAGTCGTGCTGAGCAGCATGGACGTCTACCGCGCCGTCGGCATTAGCCATGGCATCGAAACCGGTCCACTGCAGGAGTTGCCCCTAACCGAAGAATCGGAGCTGCGGCGATCCCTGCATCCCTATCCGCCCGAAAACGCACAAATGCTGCGCAAGATTTTCTCCTGGTTCACAGACGATTACGACAAGATTCCGGCAGAGCGCGTCGTGATGAACGACCGCGAACTTCCCGCCACCGTGCTCCGCCTTCCCATGGTCTACGGGCCCGGCGATCCGCTGCATCGTTTTTATCCTGTGGTGAAGCGCATCGCTGACAAACGACGCTACATCGTTTTCCCGGACACTTGGGCCGCCTGGCATTCGCCCCGGGGCTACGTCGAAAATGTCGCCGCAGCCATCGCGCTTGCTGCTACAGACGAACGCGCATCGCGGCGCATCTACAATGTGTGCGAGGAGCCCTCCTTCAGCGAACTCGAATGGGCGCGCAAGATCGCCGCGGCAATGCGGTGGAATGGGGAATTCCTAACTTTGCCTGTTGACCGCACACCTCCCCATCTTTTGCAGCCCGGCAACGCCGCACAGCATTGGACCGCCAGTTCGGCGCGTATCCGCCAGGAACTCGGATACCGCGAACCCGTAGCCATCGAGGATGCCATCCAGCGGACGATAAGGTGGGAAAAAGAAAATCCGCCGGCCTTCGCCCCTCTGGCGCAATTCGATTATCCGGCAGAAGATGCCGCGACAGCAGCCCACAAATCAGTTGGCAACACTGTCCGTTAGAACATCGTCCGTTAGAATAGGTCAGATCCACTCTTATGATCCATCCCTGGCATGACGTAACTCCCGGCGACAAACTCCCGCAGGAATTCGACTGCGTCATCGAGATCCCTTTCGGATCGAGCGTGAAGTACGAACTCGACAAGGCCAGCGGCCTCATCAAACTCGACCGCATCCTTTACTCCGCCGTTTACTATCCCGCAAATTATGGCTTCATTCCGCAAACGCTCGCCGAGGACGATGACCCGCTCGACGTCCTCGTGCTCTGCCAAGAACCGGTCGTCCCGCTCACCATTATCCACGCCCGCACCATCGGCCTTATGACCATGATCGACGGCGGCAAGCCCGACCACAAAATCATCGCTATCGCGACGCAGGATCCCGAATTCAACTCCTACCATGAAGCCGCCGAGATGCCGCCGCACCGCATGCTCATGCTGCGCCGTTTTTTCCAGGACTATAAGCAACTCGAAGGCAAGGCCGTCGAAGTCGACGAGATACGCCCCGCAGCAGAGGCGTATCCCATCATTCTCGATGCCCTGCTCCGCTACAGCGAACAACGCCGCAAAGGCTTCAAGACCCCGGAGAAGCATTAATCAAATTACATTCCTTTAAAAACGAAGCTGATCTCCTTAGTTTCGTTTGCGCCGATCGTAATCGTCTGCGTGGACGTGCCGAATTTCTCGTGCCACGCCTTGATCGTGTAAGTCCCCGGTGGCAGGCTGCTTAAATCGAAACTTCCGTCCTTGCCAGTCACTGCGAAGTAAAGGATGTTTGAACACTGCGATGTAACCATGCATCCAGGGATGCAAGTTGCACTTCACCGGAATCGCGATCTCCTCGCGCGCAAACGATTGTCCAGAGTGGAACCCGGCGGCTCCGCCTTGTTCCACTCCCGATTATTCGCCGGGGTGGGATGAATGTTGTGTGATGTCGGATCGTCATTCACCACATGCAACGGCTGATTCGCCCGCACCGCCAGCACATGCGGCATATACATGCAGCCCTTTTGCTCAACGGTGACCGGTTGCGTCGGCGGGTCAAAAGTGCGATCGCCGAGCCCGTCGGAAACAAACACAATCACATTCTGCAGATCGCCTTTCGCGTCCGTCATCTTCCTGCGCCATCACCAGTGATGAATGTTGCTTGGCAGAGCTCGGATCCGCCGATATGCTGATGAGCTTAGGTTTCGGCAATGTCCCTTCAAACCGCACCTGCCCTTTCAACTCAGCCGCCCCGGTTGTGGGCAGCGAAGCGGCGCCCGCTTTCAGTATGCCGGGCGTGGAAAGGCAAATTACTAAAGAAAAGCAAATCGCCAAAGTAACCGCAACCTCTCAAGAAATTTTCTTTTCACGCATGACTCACCTCGATTCAGCTTTCGCGCCTAGCGCGATTCGCTTTGCCGTTACGGCAGCGAGAACCCCGTCGTAACCGCGGCGATAGCCCGTGGTGAACGTGTCGCGGTCCTGCTCTGTCGACCAGCGACCGATCGCGGGACGCCGCAATTGACCGCCTTCCGCAGCCAGTCGGCCCAGGTAAAGTCCGTCGCGGAATGCCCCGTCAATCTGCATCCGCGCTTCAAAGTTTGCGTTTGAGTTGATCGTGCGATGGCCGTTGTTGAGCATCGCCGTCGTTGCCAGCGAGACGGCGATTGCCAATACGTATGTGAAAGACTTGTTCATCGTTTTTCTCCTCGAAATGTCCACTCAAGGTGGACGAAGCATTCCCTCGGTCTGACCGCTAAAATCACGGCAGTCGATTCACTTATCCAGTTCGCAGGGGTTATTCGCTCGAGACAAATCGAGAATATGGGAGCGGCGCAGCGGGCTTGTCACCGAACAGTCAAGCGCGAGTCATTTCTTCGTCATCGTGAGTGGCTTTGTATTTTTCGCATGGTTGCACAGAAGTCGAAAACTGCCACTCGATGTAGAGTTCGAAAGATCAGAGTACCTTCAAAAGTCTGCCATCGTGCAGCCGCATTGGCGTATCGCCGCCCCAGAAAGGTTCAAAGTCGGCAGTGCGCCCGCCGGGATGCTTATTCTTGATTCTTGGATTTGGTAAGCCGGCGCAGGATAAACTCCTGTGCCAAGTTGGCAGCCGCTCGTTGGCCGGTTCCGATAAGGAAATTCCCCAGGAACAATCCAACGCCGCGATTCGATGCCGGATAGTAGGCATTCGAGAGGGCGGCCGAAGCCAAGTCGCCTCCTACGGTCGAGTAATTTGGCTGCCACTGTCCGTTGTCTCCCTTGCAGACGAATGGACTGGTCAGTGCGTGGAGGGCGCGAGACTTATTTGTGCCCGTGCCTTGAAAGAAGTAACGCGGGTCCTGGTGCAGAAGCGACGGCAGAATGGCACCACCGATCATGATGTCGGTAAAGCCGTTGCCATAGGCAGCGCCATAGCGGTCTGCGAAACCTTCCCAGCCCTGGGGATAGTTGGGGTGGTCTCCTGCCTGCTCGGCAGCGGCTACTATCCCCACGCCAAAAAAGGTGACAGGATCGAAGATGACCCTGGCAGCAAGCTTGAACTTCAACTTAGTCGTGAGCGGCGCAGCATTTGAGTCATAGGACACGTAGAAATTTGGGATGATGCCGAAAACGCGCTGATGCTCCTCGATCTTCACCTGCTCGGTAGCGAGTTCCTCGGGGAAATACCCTACAGTCACCTTGGTCACAGCCTCGGCGATACGGAGTTTGTTGACTGTGAGTATTGCGTACTGCCCTGGCTGGAGAGTGAGGTCGGGTGAAGTCCAGCTGGCAAATCCCTGCGCCGTAATGGTGACGTGATAGGTAGTTTCTGCTTCGAGATCGTTGAATTCAAAGAATCCATTATTGTTCGACACGACGGTACGAGGACCATTCAAGACAGGTCCCTGAAGAATGACAGTGGCACCCGGAACAGGGTCGTTATTCACATCTACTGCAGTGCCGACGATAATTCCTGGCTGCGGTCTGGGCGCGGCTGGCAACGCGACTTGCTGATCCTGCGCCTCGGAAGTCCTCGAACCGCAAAAACAAAGGATGAGTGCAATGAGGAAGACAAAGAAACGCCACTTCACCCCGCACGTTCTCCCATGGATGACGGAATCCTTCAACGTGAATCTCCCAAAGACACGCTTAACTGAAGGCAACTGACCTGCCAAAGCTTGGCTTTGCGGACGTCCCGCAAATTGCTGACTGCAAAGGAGAGCGAGAGGACAGCGCGAGGATGGTATCGAGAAGTGTCGAAGGCGTCGTTCGACACTTCTCGACAATCGTCAACAATTCGTCACGGCGGAGGCTCTAAGTCCCAACCCAAAAGAAGAAGTGTGACTGTGAGGCAGGAGTGATTGCATATAGCAGGCCACTTAGAGAGATTTTTTTCCATGCAATGAAAAGGAAAGGTTCGATTAAAGTCGGAGGGTTTGGTAGGTATCAAAACATCGGTTGACTCGCAACTTGGGTCAATGAAGAACTTCATCTCGGGATTTTACTGATCACAACGTTGGCATCTCTCTTGCATAAGTTTAGGCGATGCCGGCTATAGACATAGCAATCCACGATTCCCTGATGAACTCCCCACAGCGTCCACCAGCACCGGCGGTAGCCCGGGCGCTAACCCTCCCCCAGCCTATTTTTCCGCAGCCGGACTGTATCGAGATTTTAATTAACTTT
>DASRWO010000294.1:0-3992 GCA_035654555.1 Candidatus Deferrimicrobiaceae bacterium
TCGGCATCGAATACTTCGCAGACGGCTCAGCCTAACGGGGCGGGAACGCTGGGTTCGATACCGGCCTTTGGCGACAAGTGGGAAGCTCCGCCCTACGAGGCGAGATCGAGTGCCGAAACATTGGATACAAGCAAGGCAGAACGGGAGGCGATAAAGAAGCCTTCATTGATGTACGTACGCAAGGTTTCTTCCGGCCCAAATGGTCGTGAGAGCGCCATTATTGAAGTCCCTGATCTCGAATTAGGCCTGGCGACGGGTACGCGCCTGCGCGCACGCCTGGAATCCGCTGCGAGCACCGCTGTTCGCGCGCCAGTTCTTGCTGTGATCGAGTACAACTACGAGCAAGGTGGAGAGATTATCGTTCCTGCAGGAGCGAAAGCGGTGGGACATCTCCGGGAGGCAAACCGTTCTGGGTATGTTGACCTCCAATTTGACTCTCTGCTGATGCCAGACGGAGCGTCCGTTCCTATCGAGGCTGCTGCGACAGGTTTGGACCTCCGGCCGCTCAAAGGAAAAGTTGAAGGCAAGAATACAGGGAAGAACGCGCTCGTCCGATCGCTATCAGGAATCGGACAAGCTGGGTCCATGTTTTTGGGGCAAGGCAGTTTGAATCAACCGCTCAGCGAATCGGACCTGATACGAGAGCGGGTCAGCAGCAATATTGGCGAAACCGGAGACGAAGAAGTTTCTCGACTCGCGGTGAACCAGCAGATTGTGGTGACGGTCCCAGCTGGTGTACCTATCTACGTCGTGCTTCAACAAACGCCCAAGTCCGGTCAACCTGTAACGCAAACAAGCCCACGGAACACACCGACCTCCAACTCGTCCAATGCTGAGCAGTGGCGGCAATTGCTCCAGTTGCAGCAGGAGCTAAACCAATCATCAGCAACCAACCAATCAGCGCAGTAGCTAGGTTCTAAGCAGCAGCGGTTTGTCGCCTTTGAATATCCCTAGGCGCCCCGAGTGAATTCTGAACATCCTTGTGAGATGCACCAAAGTCAAACATTTGTTCATCTCACAAGAGTCATCTTTCGCCGGGCGGACGGTAGTCAATCTCAGCTTAGAGCAGGATTCCGATGTTAGCCTCTAAGTTCCGGATTGCCGACAATCAGGAAGTTGGGCCGTTTCGTCAATACAGCGGCGTCCATGGAAGATAATCGTGAATACGCGGTGCGTTAGTATTTCGTTTTTGGTCCTGCTCTTGAGGTAGAAGATTTGGTACGTAAGATCAGGCAAAATGCCTCATCTTTATCTATGATTCGTTCTCGTTGAGGAACCGGACGCATGAATAAAGCGGATGGTCAGGGCACGCGGGACCGCCTCTCTGCACTTGTTGCGAACTCCCTGGACACTCAGGTGAAGACGCAAGATCTGGCTCGCCAAGCGCGCCAAAGCCGCACGCAGTTCCACAGGCTGTTCCGAACCGTGGTCGAAGAAACTCCGGCGGCTATGCGGAGACGGCTATTGCTGGAAAGAGCGGCCCATCAACTGGGGCATACCGGAATGTCGGTCACCGAGGTCGCTTTGGAGGCGAACTACAATTCGTTAGAGGCGTTCACTCGCGCTTTCCGAAGAGCATTTCGGACTTCTCCCAGCATCTACCGGCGCATGCGTGATCCGCACTTTCATTTGCCCGCGTCCAACAAAATTCACTTCTTTGCCCCTGGTTCCGTAATAGAAGGAGGAAGAGACATGGATTTATTCGATCGCTTTGCAGGCAACGACTCATGGCACACGCGACGTTTACTGGAATACGCAAGTACCTTAACGGAGGAACAGCTGGATCGGCCACTGCCCACGGTCGTAGAGCTGCTGCCCTGGCGGGAGTCGAATAAGACGCTAAGGCAACTGCTGGAGAACATTATCTTCACGAAAGAAGTCTGGACCGTCGCGCTGTCAGGGAGCGAAATGGATATGAAGGGCCCTCCCAAGTCGCAGCGTTCTCCAAAAGCGATGCTTCAAAGGCTCGAAAAGACCGATGCCGAACTGCATCGTGTTTTGGGGGACGTCCGAAACCGCTCCGCATGGGATGACACGTTTGTCGACGCGCTCTGCGAGCCGGTCGAGACCTTCACGTTCGGCGGCGTCTTCGCCCATATCATGACATTCAACGCTCATCGCCGGCTGATGGCCTTGGACGCTCTACGCCAACTCGGCGTCCAAACTGAAGGTTTCGGCGATCCCATGGAATATGAGGAAAGTGTGGCGCCTTGGAACCGGGAGGTAGTGCTAAGAAGGCCATGACCACGAGAACGGAATTGTTTCGATTGGATGGTGCTGTCGAGCGTGATCCGGCGATCGACGGCTGGCTGAAAGAGCATGCAGGTGAATTGGGAGCCATCGCGCAGAAGTGGTTTGAGGTGATGCGTGAATGCGGAGACGAAGTCCGTGAGCTTTTGCATGACGGCTGTCCGACTGCATGTCTGGGAGATGCGGCGTTTGGCTACGTTAACGTATTCACGTCACACGTAAACGTAGGATTCTTTCAAGGCGCATCGCTGCCGGATCCGGTTCGCTTGCTGCAAGGCACCGGCAAGTTCATGCGCCATGTGAAGCTGAAACCAGGAATAGTCGCAAATACCGCAGCGCTAAGAAGGCTCATTGAAGCGGCGTACTCGGATATAAAAGCACGCGTTAAACACGGCTAGCTCAGAGAAACGCTTTGTCCGACGGAGACGAATCGCCGGATTAGTTAAAGATATGTTGCATCGTGTTTGCTGATCGTGAGCGAATAACGGGCTATCCGGAAGTTATTCCGGGCCGGAAGTCGCATTGCGAAAAGTTGGAAGTCGGAAAGATAGCGACTTGGAGTATTGAAGACAGGTGATGCATGTCCAAGAACGTTGGACCAAACTGGAAAAAATGCCGCGCGCGGACGCCTCTCCTTTAGCTGTCCAATAACGATTCCCACGCGTTGCTTACAAGGCTTTTAGGTAGCCACCCGCGTCTTGTAAGTTGTTGTAATTACGTTTCCTTGTGGGCTCATAACCTCATGCTCCTAAGGATTCCCTAGAGTCACCTGGGCATCCTTATTGTGTAGGAGCATTTGCAAATTGGGCGTCCGGCGCAGCAATGCACCGGAAGATCACTCGTCAAAGTCGGTGGAACCTACGTCGCGCAAGCGATAAGGCAATACCGAACCAAGCCCCGGATTGGTGGGGGAAGGCGTAGAGACTGGATGGCGAGCATCCCTCAGGGATGAAGGTACAGTCCGACTCTCATCGAAAGGTGAGTCAGATCGCATAACCCAAAGGTCGGTGGTTCAAATCCCCTACTCCACTCAAAGGGTGTCTCCAGTTAAGTTCTTGAAATACGGATGTGGTGGAACTGGCCGACACACCGTCTTGACGGGCGGCGGGGAAACCCATGAGAGTTCGAGTCTCTCCATCCGCACCACCACCTGCCCCGGCCCTCACAACATTCCGGCGACGGAGATGAAGCGCTCTTCAATGGTTATACCTCTTTCTTGTCAAAGTCGAGCTAGTTGAAGTTACTCTTTGCAATCCATCGTCCCTCCAATTTACGATAGATGCGCTTGCCTCAAAGAACCTCCAATCACACGCACAAGCGGGTCGCGGCATTGCGGAATGTGCGCTTTCTTACTGTCGGACAGACTGCGCGCATTCTCGGAATCAGCCGTTCGACACTTCGTCTTTGGGAAAATGTAGGTCTTGTGACGCCGGCACGAAGCGCAGGAAGCTACCGCCTGTATACTCCCGAACTGCTGGACGTCCTGAAGCGCATCAAATTCCTGCGCGACGTAAGGACGTTGAATGTCTCAGGGATAAAGGAAGTCTTGCGCACAGTCCTGCCTACGAACCACCCAAAGCCTGTGCGCGAACCCACTCCCGATCTGGGGGACAAACTGCGTCGATTGCGCAAGAAAAAAGGCCTTACCGTAACCGAGGCAGCGCGGCGAGCACAGATCTCCCCGGGTTTCCTAAGTGCGATTGAACTCTCTCGTGCCAACCCCTCTGTGGCCACAATTTACC
>DASRWO010000295.1:0-19754 GCA_035654555.1 Candidatus Deferrimicrobiaceae bacterium
TCCCAGACATCAGTACCTTCGGCAAGGCGCTGGGAGCGGGATTTCCCGTCGGCGCTGTGGCTGGGGCACGTTCGATCCTCGAACGCATGAAGTGGAGCGACAAGATGGTTCTGCACTATGGCACCTTCAACGGTCATCGCCTGACCATGAAAGTGATAGCCGCCAATTTGGACATGCTCTCCACCGAAGCCACTCACTCAAAGATGCATGCTGTCGGCGACGCCGCCATCGCTGGCCTTCGCGAGATATTTGCCCGTCACAAGCTCAAGGCCATTGTGCAGGGCTTTGGCCCCATGTTCCAAATTTATTTCACCGAGCGGCAGGCGATCTACGATTACCGCGACTACTGCAAGTTTGTTGATGCGAAGCTTTATTCACGATTCGTTCACCAACTGCTTGATCGCGGAATTTATATGACGCCTTCTAACGGCTTACATTGGATCATCTCGACAGCGCACACGGAAGCCGACGTGCAACTCCTGCTGGAGGCGGCAGATCAGGCCTGCATGGGGCTCGCGTGAAAGCCACAGTTTTCCTGGGTGGAGGACGCATCACCAGCGCCCTGGTGGCAGGATTGCGGCTGGCGGGCTATAGCCAGCCGATCGTAGTCCACGACCGGAATTTAAAAAAACTGCAAGCGATCAGGCGCATGTATGGCGTAGTTGTCGAGGCGGACCTGCGCCGCGCGGTCGAGTCGGCTCTCTTACTCATTGTTGCGGTCCGGCCAGAGTCCGTTCGGGAACTGCTGAGACAAATAGCAGCCTTCAAACTCGGTCGACCATTGACAGCCGTGAGTCTGGCTGCGGGCATTCCCCTCCCTAAGCTATGTTTCCACTTGGGGCTGCCCGTGAAGTGGGCACGGGCCATGCCCAGCCCGGTTAGCCGCAGCGGCCGCGGCCTGACCGCGCTCGCGTTCGCGCAAGGCTTTCCGGTCGCAGGACGCAAGCGCGTCCGCGACCTATTTTTGCTCGTCGGTACGGTGCTCGAAATTCCTGAAAAACAATTTGACGCCTTCACCGTCACCTACTCAAGCAGTCATGGCTATCACGCGCTGTCAGCACTGATTGACGCCGCCGAAGGAATCGGATTAGATCGCAAAACTGCGCAACTGGCCGCCGCTCACGCACTGGCGGATGGAATTGCCGCATGCCGCGAGAGCGGTGCGTCGTTGGAAGAATTATCACACGAAGCGGCTACCCCGGGCGGTATCGCCGCTGCGGTCATGAATGCCGTCGACAGCTGCGGCTACAGAAAATCAATCGTGTGCGGACTACGTGCAGGAATGAAACAAGCGCGAAAGAACGCCACAAAATAAAACAAACGAAACGCTTCGGAGATCTTTAGGGTTGTGAGGATGCTTTGCGGCGCAGCCGAAAGCCACGCCTCTTCAAAGCATGCTCGCATCTTGCACGACAAATTGCAGATCGGGCTGACCGGCTAGGCAGCTTTCTTTTTTCGTGGAACTTTGGCGCCCTTTTTGCGGGCCTCAGATAGCCCGATGGCAATCGCTTGCTTGCGGCTCTTCACGGTGCCCCCCTTGCCGCCGCGGCCAGACTTAAGCGTACCTCTCTTCTCGCGGTGCATGGCGCTCTTCACGCTCTTGGCCGCCGCTTTTCCATATTTGCGGCCGGCTGACTTTCTTCCCGCACCCTTCTTTTTCGCTGCCATGTATTTTCTCCTCCAGCCATTTAGACAATGAATCATCCGATCGGGTTGTCGCGATTTTCGCGCACACTCGGGCGACTTTGTTCGACCTCAAGTCGCCGGCCAGTTCATCTCAAAATAGGGGGCAACATATCCGTTATGCGTGATCATCTGAAATGCTAATTAATACCTCGCATAGAGATAATCTTCTTGGTATGAAGCGAGTTGGTATGAAGCCAGAGCATTCATAAGAACTGCGGCAGTATGTGGCGCCATGAGTACAATTCCGCCAGGTTTAACGACCCGCTAATCGAACTCATCGCGGCAGGAGAACGAACCTATGAACCAGATCCCCCTAGTCTCATCGCCCGGAACAAGAAGCGGTGACATGTTCTATCGCACTCTCGGCCGCACCGGAGAGCGCGTTTCCGTCATCGGAATGGGCGGTTATCATATCGCTCAGCACGGACTCACTGAAGACGCGAGCATCCGACTGGTGCGCGCGGCCATCGATCGCGGCATCACCTTTATGGATAACAGCTGGGATTACAACGAAGGCCAGAGTGAATTGCAAATGGGGAAGGCCCTGAAGAATGGCTATCGTCAGAAAGTTTTTTTGATGACGAAGATTGACGGCCGAACCAAGGAGGTCGCGGCGAAACAGATCGAAACTTCTCTGCGACGCTTGCAGACGGATTGCATTGACCTGATTCAACATCACGAAGTAATTCGGTTTGACGATCCCGACCGCATATTCGCGGAGGGCGGAGCCAATGAGGCGCTGCTCGACGCGAAGAAAGCCGGCAAGATCCGCTACATCGGCTTCACCGGACATAAAGATCCGCACATCCATTTGTACATGCTGAAAGTTGCCGCCGACCACGGCTTCCACTTCGATGCGGCGCAGATGCCGTTGAACGTGATGGACGCTCACTTTCGAAGTTTCGCTCACTTGGTTGTGCCCGAACTGGTTCAACAAGAGATCGGCGTGCTTGGCATGAAGTCGATGGGAGATGGCGTAATTCTGAAGAGCAAGACGGTATCGCCGATGGAATGTCTACATTTCGCCATGAGTCTTCCCACTTCGGTGGTGATTACCGGAATAGACCGGCCGGCAATTCTGGATCAGGCAATTGAGGCGGCGAAAACATTCAAGCCCATGAATCGCGATCAAGTCGCCCAACTGCTGGCGAAGACAAGAGAGGTTGCAATGGCCGGAGAGTATGAGTTATTCAAGACTTCGTCACACTTCGATTCCACGGCGAAAAATCCCGATTGGCTGGGCGGTGACACCCTTGCCGTCCAACAACTGGCCCCGCCCGCTTAGTCATGAACCGCCGCGTCCTCAATCATCGCGCTTCTACGCGGTTAGTTCTCCCTGCACATGGAGGAGATCGATAATTTAGATTGGACTGGGGCTCGGGCGTCACCTAAAGTAGCGACTCGGCTTTAATTATCGTACGTTTAATTATCCGACGAAAGACACGCACACGCCGCGCGATTCAAGGCAGTGTGCCTTGTCATATGCTTTAATACTTCATGCTTCAACCAAATGTTGGGGAAAGGACAACTTGGACCCGCAGGGGCCGATTCGAATGGAGCCAGAAAGCCTGGAATTGGAAGATAAAAATAACGAGGTACAAGACTTGGATCTGACCGGACCCCAGCGCGAGGTCACTGACGTTCTCACCCTCGAGGAGATTGCCAATCTTGCCGCCGAGGAGGGTCAACCAGCCGAGACGCTGATGAACGTCGTGGCCTTGATCGCCAAGCGTTTCGATACCGACGTTTGTTCGGCGTATTTGCTGGAGCCGGATCGAGCCAACCTGGTGCTCGCCGCGACCGTCGGCCTCCGGCGGGAATGCATCGGCCAATTACGTATGGCAATCCACGAAGGACTGGCCGGACTGGTAGCCGAGCAAGTTCGCCCGATAGCCGTGGAGCAAGCTCATACCCACCCGCGTTTTAAATATTTTTCGGAAGCCGGCGAAGATGAGTACCTGTCATTTCTGGGCGTTCCTCTGATCGACCGTGGAGTTTTGCAGGGCGTTCTCGTGGTGCAAACCATGGAGCCTCGCCTTTTCCGCGAGAATGAAATTCACATGCTCACCGAGGCGGCGGCGCAGGTCGCGCCGGTGGTAAGCGAAGCGCGCACACTGGATCGCTTCATCGCTCCCGCGCAGGAACGCTTGTGGAATCTGGCTCGCAATCTGTGGTGGAGCTGGGACCACGATACGGCGAGTCTGTTCCGCGATCTGGACCCGTTGCGATGGCAACAGCTGAACCAGAATCCCGTATCACTGCTGGCGGAGTTTCCCCTGGCAAGACTCGAGAAACGGGCCGCAGAACTGGTGCTTCACAGCCGCATCAATTATGCCTACCGTCGATTGCAGGAATATCTACACGCAGACCGCACTTGGGGAACACGGCACGCCGGAGTTTTGCGGCCTCGTCCGGTGGCGTATTTTTCAGCGGAGTTCGGCATCCACGAATCGCTCCCGGTTTATTCCGGCGGCCTTGGCGTTCTAGCTGGAGACCACATTAAGAGCGCCTCCGATCTTGGGATTCCCTTGGTTGGCATCGGCTTGTTTTACGGCCAGGGATATTTTCGCCAGCGTCTGGATCGCGATGGATGGCAACAGGAAGAGTACCTGGAGACAGACATCACGCAGCTGCCACTGGAGGCCGCGATCGGCAAAAACGGCCGGCCCGTCGAAATTGAAATCGCTACTCGCAAAGGTTCGATTCACGCCAAAGTATGGCGCGTGGCCGTCGGGCGTTGCGATCTGTTCCTGCTTGATTCCGATGTAGAAGGCAATTCGGCGGACGATCGCCAGCTAACTTCCCGCCTCTACGGCGGAAATGCACGCACTCGAATCCGCCAGGAGTTGCTGCTCGGGGTGGGTGGCTTCCGCGCTCTGAAATCCATGGGCATCACCCCGGGGGTTCTTCACCTGAATGAAGGACACAGTGGTTTTGTGGTTCTGGAAGCGCTTCACACCCGCATGCAGGAAGAAGGCATTGCGTTCGATACCGCAGTTTCTCGGGTTTCAAGGGAAGTTGTCTTCACCACCCACACACCGGTGCCCGCCGGACACGATCGCTTCGATGCCGAACTGATCGAAGAACATGTGGGACCCTTGCGCGAAAAAATGGGCCTGTCTCAAGAAAGCCTGATGGGTTTGGGGCGCGAGAAACCAAGCAACCAGCAGGAGACTTTTTGCATGACTGTGCTGGGCCTCAGGCTGTCGCAGCGCGCCAATGCAGTCTCGGCCTTGCACGGCGAAGTCTCCCGTGCCATGTGGACCGGACTCTGCCCCGGCAAACCGGAAGATGAAGTCCCCATCGGCCACATTACCAACGGCGTCCACGTTCCTTCGTGGCTCGCGCCTCAGATGTTTCGTTTGTACGATCGTCATCTCGGTACCAACTGGCACGAGCACAGCAGCGAAGCGCGCATCTGGGAAGGCATTGAGGATGTGGATGACGGCGAACTCTGGGAGACGCACCTCAGCCTGAAATCGCGGCTCCTCGATTTTGTTCGGCACCGCGCCATCGAGCAAGCCAAGCGCCGCAACGAGCCAGTCGAGTCTTTGCAAAGACTCGCCAAGGTGCTCAGTCCTGACGCGCTCACCATTGGATTTGCCCGCCGCTTTGCCACCTACAAACGGGCCAACCTGCTACTGCGCGATATCGAAAGCCTGTCTTCAATGGTGAACGATCCCAAACGCCCGGTGCAGTTCGTGTTTGCGGGCAAGGCGCATCCCAACGATGAGCCCGGCAAATTAGTGCTGCAGCAGATCGCCGAACTGATGCGGAATCCCCGGTTCGCCGACAAGTTCGTCTTTATCGAGGACTATGACATCAACGTCGGACGTTACCTCGTGCAGGGAGTCGATGTATGGCTTAACAATCCGCGGCGTCCATTTGAGGCCTCGGGCACGAGCGGTCAAAAAGTAGTTTTGAACGGCGGACTCAATCTTTCTGTTCTCGACGGCTGGTGGGCCGAGGCTTACGACGGAATGAATGGATTCGCCATTGGCACGGGAAGAACCCACGCTGATATGAGCGTTCATGACACTCGCGATGCGGAAGACTTGATGCGCGCACTGCGCGAAGAGGTGATCCCCTTGTACTACCAGCGTGATCGCGATGGCCTGCCGCGAGGCTGGATCAAGCGCATGAAACGAACCATCCGTACTCTGGGGTGGCGCTTCAACGCTGATCGCATGGTGATGGATTACACGCAGAAATGTTACGTTCCCGCCGCAGGTGGAACATCCAGCGACATGAGATCCTCATGGTGAGGCGCTCAGCGCCTCGAAGACACCGCATGTAGCAAATTTTGATTCCCCGCATGGCCCTGGTAACTGCAAATTGCATCCTAAACTCGGCAAGAATCTTAGGATGTGAGCGGAGAGAACTCAATGAGCTCTAAGCCTTCGGAACAGATGATGGATTTGTTGCAGGAACTCGCCTTGCTTAAAGAGTTGGATAAAGATGACGAAAAGAGCTCCAGATCGGATGTTCAGCCTGCCGATATTCACAGCCGGCAACGTCGGCGGCAAGAAATAGGCGATCAGATTAAAGCTCTCGGCGAACGGACGGCATAATTGGGAAAGTCACAGCGGGAAAGGCAAAGATGAAGTTTTGGCTGCCCCCCAGGGATTCGAACCCCGATAGCCTGCTCCAGAGGCAGGTGTCCTAGCCGTTGAACGAGGGGGCAATCTCAGAGCTTATTTACCACCAGCTCATCCTGATTCTATGGTTTTTCCCGGAGCCCGGTCAATAATTCTGGCGTTCTATTCTTCCCTTCCGCCGGAATAGAATCTCAATTGCGGTTGTATCAGGAGGAGTTATGTCAACGGTCTTTGAACCCATCTCCACGCCTGCTCGCGATTATTCCGAGTTAGCGCGACAACCTCTGGAAGCGGAACGATGCGCTCTTATTGTGGTTGATATTCAACAAAAACTTCTGCCTCCAATTTTTCAGAAAGATCAACTGGTACGCAATTCCAAATTGCTGATCCGCGCCTGCGGCATACTCAAAATCCCAGCGATCGTAAGCACACAGTACGCGAAGGGTCTCGGCGACACCGTGCCGGAAATCGCTTCCCTGCTGCCCGAAACCGAGGCTATCGATAAGAATCTATTCTCCTGCTTCGGCAGTGATGTTTTTTGCACGTTGCTTAAACGGCTGCCGGGCAACCGCAACACTTTGCTCTTATGCGGCATGGAGAGCCATATCTGCGTGATGCAGACGGCGCTGGCCGCGCTGCGCGAAGGTTATATCGTGCATATCGCTTCCGACGCCGTGAGTTCGCGCACAGAATGGAATTGGAAAATTGGCCTCGACCGGATGCGCGCAGCCGGAGCCGTGATTTCCTCTACGGAGATGATGATCTATGAGCTGATGCGGTCTTCATCGTCGCCAGCGTTCAAAGAACTGCTGCCGCATCTCAAGGGATAGAGGAGTTCGCGCTGAAGCTTTGCCTAGCTTGCTTCCGACTCCTTCTTCTTCACTCGCACCACTGTGATCTTGGCGAAACCTTCCTCAAACGTGGGCGGCTTCAGCTTGGCAGCCATACGGCGCATTACATCTTCCGGGACAACGCGGTCGCGGCGTTCATGGCGCTCAATGCAAACTTCCAGCGGTACGTCGAAGAAGACGGCGTGCACCTCGTAATGATAATCCTTCGCCAGCTTGATCCAGTGCTGGCGCTCCTGCGGCGTGAGGTTGGTCGCGTCCACATAGTTTGTGGGACGCTTGGCGATGAGCCGCGCTTTCAGCATTGAGCGGAGATTGGAAAAAACAAGATCCTGAAATCGCTGTTCGCGGACGTCGTCGAATAGCAACGCGCGGACTATATCGCTTGAGAGCGGCACCACATTGTGGCGCTTGAACCATGAACTCTTTCCCGACCCAGGCAATCCGATGGCCAGCACAACCACGCCTTTTGGCGGACGTTGCGCCACGGCAGCGGGCGCGGGCGACTTCGGCGCTGCTACAGCGACGGGTTGACCCTCTGATTCTTTTTCTGTAACTTCGCCTCCTGCCTCCGGCATTTCTTCTTCCGCCCCTTCGAGAGACAGTGCGGGAATTGATCCTTTCACCGCCGCCGGAGCAAAAGCTTGAGCTACAGCCTGCTCGCGTCCTCGACCTCCGCGCCCTCGACCTCCGCGCCGCCGCCGGCTGCGGCCGCCAGGTTCGGAACTGCGCGGCGCAGCCCGCGATGCTACCCGATCCGATTCCTCGGGAGATTCTTCAGCACCGGCATCGGCGACACGATCCGGTCGCTCTTCCACCGCCCGACCTTGCTGGGGAGGTCGATCTTCTGCAGAAAACGGAGGCGGAGCGGAAGCTTCCGATTCCACGTTTTCCCTCTCGTCCGCGTCCGGCGCTTGTTCTGCTTCGAAATAAGCAGGCTGCAAGGGAGGCGGAGCAGGTTTATCGGAGGGTGTGGCGGGTGTCTTTTTGCGACGCTGCAAGCGGTCGCGCATCCATTTACGCATGCAAGGCTTTTAACACAGAAGAGAGTGCCGGATCAATCGGAGGCCCTACCGGAGAACCATCCGCGACAGCCGCTCAAATGTTCGGGGTTCTCGCAACTTTCAGAGCGGAGCCATCACAATGTCGGACGCGGCAAAATCAATTCCACCCACCATTCGCGGCCAGAAATATGTCTCTTTGATTACGGTTCGCAAAAACGGAACGAAGGTCGCCACCCCCGTGTGGTTCGGGGAGGACGACAACAGGCTCTATGTGATGACGCGCAGCACCATGGGCAAAGTGAAGCGCATTCGTAACAATCCATTGGTGGAAGTGGCTCCCTGCACCGTGACCGGGAAGATCACAGGCGATAGATTTTTTGCCCAAGCGCGCGTCCTGCCGCTGGAGGAGCAAGCCCACGCGCGTCAAACCATTAATCGGAAATATTGGTTAGCTCGCGTGCCCCTCATCTGGTGGAGAACAGATACCTACCTGGAATTGTCGTTTCCATAATTGTCAAGGATCGGGCTCACATTGTTCCGTGATTAGGAATAGGACCGTTCCCAGTGTTGCGGGCGATCATTTACGCCGATTCCCGCTCCTGCTAACATCATTTGTTCTGTTATAGACCGGCGTGGAATCTGCTGTTGCATTCATAACCAGTTCTGGAGGAAGCATGGCAATCAAAGTTGGTATCAATGGTTTCGGACGTATCGGCCGCAACATTTTGCGGACCTCACTCAACGATCCCAACCTGGAATTCGTGGCGGTCAACGATCTCACCGATCCCAAGACACTGGCGCATCTGCTGAAATACGATTCCATTCTCGGCAACCTGCCCAACAAGATCAGCGCCACGGCCGACGGCATTACCATCGACAACAAAACCATCAAAGTGTTTAAGGAAAGAGATCCCGGAGCGCTGCCGTGGGAATCCGTGGGCGCGCAAGTAGTCATCGAATCGACCGGACACTTCACCGACGCGAACGACGCCAAGAAGCACATGCGAGGCTCGGTGAAGAAGGTGATTATCTCCGCGCCGGCGAAGAATGAAGACATCACTCTTGTGTTGGGCGTGAACCAGGAAAAATACGATGGCGCCAAGCATCACATTATTTCGAACGCTTCCTGCACCACGAACTGCCTGGCACCCATCGCCAAAGTGATCAATGATGAATTCAAAATCATCAGCGGAACGATGACGACGATTCACTCCTACACCAACGACCAAGTCATCCTCGACTTTCCGCACAAAGACCTGCGGCGGGCGCGAGCAGCGGCGATCAACATGATTCCTACGTCCACGGGTGCGGCCAAGGCGCTCAAACTTGTGATTCCTGGTCTCGCGGGAAAACTCGATGGATTCGCCATGCGCGTGCCGACCCCGAATGTCTCGGTGGTGGATCTGGTGGCATGGGTGGAGAAAAAAACGACGAAAGAAGAAGTAAACGCGGCGCTTAAGAAAGCTTCCGAGAGCGGTCCGCTGAAGGGTTATCTCGGCTTCGAAGAGAATGAACTGGTGTCGTCGGACTTTAAGGGTGACGCGCGTTCTTCGATTGTCGATGCGCCGATGACTCTGGTGGTCGGAGGCAATTGCGTCAAGGTAATCTCCTGGTATGACAATGAATGGGGATACTCCTCGCGCGTGCGCGACCTGATTCACTACATCGCCGGCAAGGGCCTGTAGGTTTGGTAGCGCCGGCGTCCCGCCGGCTTTTTGCCAGGACGGGCGGAAACGCCCGTCTGGCAATTGCCGGGCCAGTCTTGAGCAAAGTCGAAGCAGCGGAGCTATTTCATCACATCTAAGGACGACCAGCCAAATGTCGAAGCTTTCTATACGTGATCTTCCCCTTAACGGCAACCGTATCTTTATGCGCGTCGACTTCAACGTTCCGCTGGAAGACGGCCGCGTTATGGACGATACGCGCATTCGAGAAACGTTGCCCTCGATCGAATACGCGCTGCGGCACGGCGCGAGACTGATTCTCGCCTCGCACCTGGGACGCCCCAAGGGCAAACCGAATCCGAAAATGAGTTTGAAGCCTGTGGCCGAGCGCCTGCGCATGGTGCTCGACAAGGAACTGGCGCGCGGCGAGAACGTCGGATTCTGCCCAGACTGCGTTGGTCCCGAGGCCGAAGAAGTTGCCACGCAACTGGAAAAGGGCCAAACATTGCTTCTGGAAAATTTGCGCTTTCACGCGGAAGAAGAAGCCAATGATGAAAAGTTTTCCAAACAACTGGCGAGCTTGGCCGATTTCTATGTGAATGATGCGTTCGGTACCGCGCATCGCGCGCATGCATCGACGGTGGGCATTACGAAGTTCGTATCTAAATCCGCGGCCGGTCTGCTGATGGAAAAAGAGCTGCAGTATCTGGGTAAAACGCTGGAAAATCCCGAAGCGCCGTTCGTCGCGATTCTCGGAGGCGCAAAAGTCAGCGATAAGATTGGCGTGATTCGCCATCTCATGGATAAAGTCGATTCGCTGATCATCGGCGGCGGCATGGCTTACACCTTCCTCAAAGCTCAGGGACAGGAAATCGGCAAATCCCTGCTCGAGGCCGACAAAGTCGATCTCGCACGGCAACTGCTGGAGGAAGCCGAGCAACGAAACGTGAACATTCTTCTTCCGATTGATCACGTAGTAGCGCTCAGACCTGAGGCCAACGCGGTGGTGCAGCAGATCGGCGAGGGCCAGCCAATTCCGGCCGACCGCATGGCTCTGGATATTGGTCCGAAGACGATCGAACTATTCTCGGAGGAAATTTCGCGGGCTCGCACGATCGTGTGGAACGGACCCATGGGAGTATTCGAAGTTCCGGGATTTTCCCGTGGAACCTTCAAGGTCGCACACGCTGTAGCCGAAAATGTAGGAGCGATTTCCATTGTTGGGGGGGGCGATACCGTAGCCGCGGTACATGCCGCCGAAGTGGCCGATAAGATCACGCACATTTCTACCGGTGGTGGTGCCTCGCTGGAATTCCTGGAAGGAAAAAAGCTGCCCGGGGTCGACGCCCTGACGGACAAAAAGTGATCGCTCAGGATTCGGACGTGCAAGGTTTCGCAATTCGACTGCTGCTCGAGAGCGGCCGGACCATTGAGTTGCACGGTCCAGGCGACATTACCGCCGAAACGACCGATGCAATCGTTAACGCCGCCAACTCGTCGCTTCTAGGCGGGGGTGGCGTCGATGGCGCCATTCACCGAGCTGGGGGAGCAGCGATCCTCGCCGAATGTCGACAGATTGTGAGTAAGATTGGGAGCCTTTCTGCCGGCAAAGCCGTCATCACAACCGGCGGAAATCTGTCCGCGAAATACGTGATCCACACCGTGGGCCCCATCTATCGCGACGGAGAACGCGGAGAAGCCGAACAATTGGCAAGCTGTCATCGCGAATGTATTCGCTTGGCCGATGAGCACGGGCTTCAGTCTTTATCCTTTCCTGCCATTTCGACAGGCGCTTTCGGATACCCGGTTTCCCCGGCCGCGATGATCGCAATCTCCTCCACGCTTGAAGCTTTGGCCTCTGCGAAACACGTAAACAAGGTTCGATTCGTCCTCTTCGATCTCGCCACATTGAATGCCTACACTCGCGCCGCCCAGCGCCCCGAAAAATTAAAATCCACCTCGTCCTACAGTATCGAGAAGAGATCTTCATGAGAAAGAAAGTAATCGCCGCCAATTGGAAGATGTACAAAACACCCGATCAAACTCGCGAGTTCTTTCGCGATTTTCTACCGCTGGTGAGTGGCCATGACCGCGATGAGATTGTGGTTTGTCCTCCTGACATTGATCTGGCGGCCGCGTTGGCGGCGACGAAAAGCTCGAACGTGGCCATTGGCGCACAGAATGTGCATTGGAAGCCGGAAGGCGCGTTCACCGGCGAAACCTCGGCAGCCATGCTGCTCGCTCTCGGAGTGACTCACGTTATCATCGGCCACTCCGAGCGGCGGCAATATTTCTGCGAAACCGACGACACGGTGAATCTTCGCCTGAAGGCCGCTCTGGAAGCCGGTCTCAAGCCGATCTGTTGCGTGGGCGAAGTGCTGGAAGAACGCGAGGCGGGACTGACCGACGATGTTCTCCGCCGCCAGTGTGTGCGGGCATTCCATGCAATTTCCGCCAAGAAAGCGGCAAATATGGTCGTTGCCTACGAGCCGGTATGGGCGATCGGCACGGGCAAAACCGCCACGCCTGAACTGGCCGCGGAAGCGCATGCCGTGATTCGCCGCGAAGCTACGGAAATCTTTGGCGAGCAGTTCGCGGCGACGCTCCGCATACTTTACGGTGGCTCCGTCAAACCCGACAATGCTTCAGCGCTTATGGCGCACGCGGAGATCGATGGCGCGCTGGTGGGTGGCGCATCGCTCGATCCGAGATCATTCGCGGCGATAGTGAGATACTGATCGCCAGCACTACGCACTCCACACTCTGGTCGCGAACTCTTCCCTCGATCTGCTAACCTTTCCGCTGCGGCAACTGGAACTTGGCCCCCACGGGCGGTCTGGAAACCACCACTGCCACCAGAAGTGCCCCCTTGACGGAGCCAGAAACTACCATTTTTCACACAACCGCTACTCTTCTGGCTCCTTAGGGTTTACAGCTTAGGGCGAACCCTGCATCCAACCCTGCTAACGCAAAGGCTTTGCAAAACAATGCTCGTTCGTTTGATACTCGGCAAAACCGCTCCAAAACTCGGTAGAAATACTCTGATATTCTGGAACTGCGGAAGCACCGTGGTCATTTCGAGACGGCACGCAAACGATACAACACAAACTACTTATGCCGCATCCCAATGAGTGCGGCCGGAAAAGATTATTTGACCGACCCACGACAGAAATCCAGCACTGAACTCGGCGAGGCCGAAGCCATTGAGCGGGCCAAACTGGGGGACGCAGAAGCGTTCCAGGTGCTCTATGACAAGCATAAGCGACGTGTGTATTCGCTGTGTCTTCGGATGACGGCAAATACCGCCGAGGCGGAAGATCTGGCGCAGGAAGCGTTTCTGCAGCTCTACCGCAAGATTGGAACATTTCGCGGGGAGTCGGCATTTTCCACCTGGCTGCATCGGCTTTCCGTAAATGTCGTGCTGATGCATCTAAGAAAGAAGAGTCTTCCCGTGGTTTCGTTGGAGGAAGCCACGCAGGGTAACGAGGACGATTTACCCAAGAAGGATTTTGGGGCGGATGACGTGGCGTTAGCCGGATCGATTGACCGGTTGCAGTTACAGAGGGCAGTGAACGACCTCCCTCCCGGCTACAGAACAATTTTTGTCCTTCACGATGTCGAAGGATACGAGCATAATGAAATCGCCGGACTGGTGGGATGCTCAATCGGTAACAGCAAGTCCCAATTGCACAAGGCGCGCATGAAGTTGCGCGACCTGCTTAAGATGAACAGAGCCGAAAAGGCCACCAAATCTCGAGCAGGTTAGTAGGGAAACAAGAGAAAAGTAACGAGGAACATTGGTACCTCGGCAGGGGCGCTAGAACTGCGGTGGAAGTCTGAATCGCAGTAGATTCGGGGAGAGGTCGTATGAATTGCGTTGAGCTACAGCAAAGCTTGGCGGAAGTGGAAGACGGAAGCACTCCGGAACAAAGCATTCACCTGAGAGTGTGTCCAGCGTGTTCCGAGTTATTGGAAGAACTAAAGTTAATCGTCGCGACCGCGAGCGAATTGCAGGCCAGCGACGAACCCAGCCCAAGAGTTTGGAATTCCATTGAAATCGCGTTGCGGCAGGAAGGGCTGATCCGTCCGCAACCTGTCAGCGGCCGATTCAAGGTGTCGCCATCTGCCGCCCGCTGGGGTTGGGCGCGGTGGCTTGTACCGGCTGCGGCGCTCCTCCTTCTTGCCGTGGGAATCCGCGAACGCCAGCAATCCGCGGCCCAGCGGCCGAGTCAGCAAGCGGCGGTGGTAGCGCCAGTCTTCAACCCATCCGGGCTGAATGATGAGGACCTGCTGCAGGAAGTGTCCGAGAATCCTCCCACCGTGCGAAGTCAATACGAAGAGAATTTACGACGGGTGAATGATTCCATTCGGGATGACCAGAGCACGCTCAAAGAAAGCCCAAATGACGAAGACGCACGGCGCGCCTTGATGGACGCCTATGAGCAGAAATCCATGTTGTTCGAGATGGCGATGGATCGGCCTTGATCGTGGAACTTTTCGTCAAGCATTTACCGCGAAGTCAAAAGCAGCTAGCGTGGGGGAAGTCACCTATGTTGAGTAAACGCGCGGCAGGGCTCGCCACGGTCACCATTATTCTGCTGGGGACGCTGGTGGCCGAAAGCAAGAAGGAGTTGCACTTCACGGTGGGACCGCGCGCTGGCATATCGGTGATCAATCCTTATGGCTCGATTTCGGTGAAACCCTCTTTGGGTAACACGGTGATGGTAACCGCCATTTTGCAGTCCGACAAAGTTGAGGTGGATAACAACCAGAGCGGCAATCGAGTGGATATTCAATCGCACTTGCTGCCGGGCGCCGACGTTGATTCCGGGCGCGTCGATTACGAAATCCTGGTCCCGGCTGACGCCAGCATCACCTTGCATTCCAGCACCGGAACTCTGCACGCCGAGAAACTGCATGGGGATGTCAATCTGGAGGGTCCAGGCGCAAATGTGGATGTCCGCGACATTTCCAACGCCCATGTTCATGTGAAAACCATGAACGGTGCGGTCAATCTAGACAATATCCAGAATGGACACGTAGAGGTCGATTCGCTCAGTGGAGAAGTCACCCTGACTGGCGTGAACGGTTCGCTGGTGCAGGTTGTGTCCACCAGCGGCAGGATCAACTACATCGGAGATTTTGGCAACAGCGGCGAATACCGGCTTACCAGCCACAGCGGGGATATTGATGCCACCATTCCGGAGTGGACCTCCGCTGATGTGAGCGCCCGTTCCGTCCGCGGCGAAGTACACGACGACATTCCTCTCCGGCCCAAAACTCACACCTACTTTACGCTCGACAAGGGACGTGCCTTCGCAGGTACCATGGGCCGCGTAGCGGTTTCATCCACGGTAGTGTTGCGAACCTTCAGTGGTAAAATTCATCTCAGAAAACGCGCCGATAATCAATAAAAATTGAATAGCGAGAACGGCGTCCTGGAGGTCGGCCAAATCGCAGGTATCGGTTTATCTGGTCGCGAGCCCGATATGACCAGTCGCCGTCCCACAAAGATGCACGCCATCATCCTGGTCGGATTTATGGGCGCTGGCAAAAGCACGGTCGGTCGCGCCCTCGCCGGGAGCCTGGGCTGGACCTTTGAGGATCTCGATGACCGGGTTGAGCAGCGCGAAAAGCAGAAGGTGGGGGAAATCTTCCGTAATGCGGGGGAAGCCGAATTTCGTCGAGCTGAGCACGAAGCTCTGAAAGAATTGCTGCAGGGACTACGCAGCGGCTCTGAGAAAGTAATCGCTCTGGGTGGCGGGGCCTTCGTCCAGCAGTCCAATGTCGGCTTGCTTGACTCGGCGAACATCCCCACAGTCTTTCTGGACGCGGGCGTCGAAGAACTTTTGGCGCGTTGTCAGAGGCAGTCGCAGACGCAAGGCGTGGGGCGCCCGTTGCTGGGAACTCCGGAGCACTTCCGGCAACTATACGAAAAGCGGCGACCCCACTATTTGCGAGCCAGATTCAGGCAATCTACAGAAGGGAAAGAGGTTCAGGAAATCGTGACAGACCTGATTCAGGCTTTGGATCTGCTCCATAGCGCCGAAGAAGAGGAGAAGATGAAGTGACACGGATCGCATACATTCGGTGGGGAATGGTGGCGGTTTTGGCTTGCGGAGTTGCCAGTCATGCCGCCGATAAGAAAGTCAATGCGAAACCGCCCGGTTCACAGACCGTCGATTCCGGTTCGTTCGGCGTTTTTATTAGAGGCCAGCGCGTGGTGACTGAAAGCTTCAGCGTACAGCAGGATAACGGCGTCAGTACCGTCAAGTCCCATCTGCAGGAAGCCGGCAATTCGAACGCAGGCCAAAACTCAGAACTTCAGATGATGGGCAGTGGAGAACTGATTCGCTACGACTGGGGTGACGGCAACAGTTCGCTGGTAGTCACACCGAAAAATGAATTTCTCCTGGAAAAGATTACCACTGGGACGTCCTCCAAACCGGCTGAGCAGCCGTTTCTCATGCCAAACACCTCGGTTATTCTTGATAACAACTTCTTCGTTCAGCGCGAAGTGTTGGCCTGGCGTTACCTGGCAACCAACTGCCACACCGATAACGGTAATCTAAAATGCCAGCAAGGTCCGGTGGAATTCGGCGCTCTGGTGCCGCAAGATCGGACCTCCATGCCGGTCCGGATGGAATTAGTAGGCAGAGAAAAGGTCATGATCCGCGGGACCGAACATGAACTCCTGCGACTGAACCTGAAAGGCGAAGCCTTCAGCTGGAATCTTTGGGTGGATGACAAGGATCAGTTCAAACTCATGCGAGTTCAGATCCTGGACGATAATACTGAGGTGGTGCGGGATTAATGATGTTGCCACCGCGCTCTGCATTCAACTCGCTGTTGATTGGAGAAACTAGTTGCCGCTGGCAGATGGACGTACGGCCCGGGTTATCATCACAGTGCTGCTCTTCGCGCTGGGCCTGGGGTTTCTCTACGCTGCCCGCGAGACGCTGATTGCCTTTCTGTTTGCAATTTTCTTTGCCTACCTGGTCAGCCCTTTAGTCTCCTACTTGGAGACATTGCTGCACGGCCGGGGACGTGCCATCGCTGTAATCTACGTGCTCTTGCTGGGACTGGTGGTGCTGTTCTTCGTTTCCACGGGACCGCGGATCGGACGGGAAAGCGCACGCTTAGGTCAATCGCTCCCGGCTCTTTCCCGGTTGAGCTCTGGGCAGATCGCCCAACAATTGGGACAGGAACACGGTTGGAATGAGCGTCTGGTTGAAATCGCCCAGAACTATCTCGCCAGCAACAGTGATGAAATCACCAGGCTGGCGCAGGCCGTGGGACTCTGGGTAGCGGATGTGGCAAAACAGGCGTGGCTGCTGGTGATTGTCCCTGTATTGTCGATTTTTTTCCTGATGGATGGACGATCCTTCAGTCAGGTCCTGCTTGGTCTGGTGCAGTCCAGGCCGCAGCGCGAACTGTTGCAGGGCGTACTCAACGACCTGAACCAGATGCTGGCACATTTTATCCGCGCCCAACTGATCCTGGCCGCGCTTACGCTCGGCATGTATTCCGCCGTCTTAGGCCTGATGGGGATGCCCTACGCATTGGTGCTGGGAACGTTAGGCGGAATGCTGGAATTCATTCCGGTCGTGGGACCGCTGGTGGCCGCGGTCGTCATCGTCAGCGTATCTTTGTTGGTAAGTTTCCCCCACTGGCTCGGGCTGATCATTTTCCTTGGCGCCTGGCGGCTGATTCAGGATTATGTGACCTCACCGCGTATCATGGGCCAAAGCGTGGAACTGCACCCTTTGGCGGCAATTTTCGGAGTGATGGCCGGGGGTGAGGTTGCCGGGATCTTAGGAATTTTCCTTTCCATTCCGGTGATGGCGAGTCTGCGCATTTTCTTCCGGCGGTGGCGGCTCTATGCTGAGAAACGCAAATTCGGCCCGCTCGATGAGTATGTGATCGGCGGACAAGTCGGAGCCAAAAAGTAAGAACCAGCTAGCGCCGGCTTGCCAACTTTCTGTGCTAAGCTGCGTTCCCTTCCGAAGATGCCGGTTACCTTCGGCAAATCGATCCAGGCATCGCCTGTTGTAGAATTCCCAATATCCTTTTTATGACCCGCAAAATATGAGCAGAAAAATTCCCATTGGAATCCTGGGCGCTACCGGCGTCGTCGGCCAGAGATTTATCCAGATGCTGGAAAATCACCCGTGGTTCGAAGTAGCCTGGCTGGCCGCCTCTGACCGTTCCGAAGGCAAGATTTATTCGGACGCTGCACGTTGGCGCCTGAAAACAGCGATTCCAGCGAATGTGGCCGAGATGCAGCTTTCCCCGGCCAGCCCCGAAGGCGCTCCGAAAATCATTTTCGCCGCCCTCGATGCCGCCATCGCAGCCAAGATGGAGCCTCGCTTCGCCGAGGCCGGCTGCGCCGTAGTTTCAAATTCCAGCGCACTGCGCATGCAATCGGACGTCCCGCTGGTGATTCCTGAAGTCAATGCCGGCCATATCAAGCTGATCGATGTCCAGGCCTGGCGCAAGAAATCCGGCGGATACGTGGTGACCAATCCCAATTGCTCGGCGATTGGCTTGGTTCTCGCCTTAGCCCCTCTGCAGCAACGCTTCGGTCTTGAAGCTGTGATGGCCGTAACCATGCAGGCGGTCAGCGGCGCGGGATATCCCGGCGTAGCTTCACTCGACATTCTTGGCAATGTGATTCCCTACATCCGTAACGAAGAAGAAAAAATGGAAGAGGAGACGCTCAAACTCCTCGGGCAAGTCAACGGGACAAGAATTATTCCGGCTGTGTTTGCCATGAGCGCCCAGTGCAACCGCGTTGCCGTAGAAGACGGACACACGGAATCAGTTTCCGTACGCCTGAAAACGAAGGCCAAGCGCGAAGAGATCATTGCAGCCTGGAACGACTACCGCAGCGAGCCTCAGCAATTAAAACTTCCCAGCGCGCCCGCGCGTCCCGTGGTGTACATGGAGGCGGCGGATCGTCCGCAGCCAAGATTCGACGTAGATTTGGGCGCCGGAATGACGACCGCCGTCGGGCGATTGCGCCCCTGCGGCGTACTCGAGTGGAAATTTACCGTGCTGTCCCACAACACGATTCGCGGAGCCGCAGGGGCGGCCGTGCTGAACGCCGAACTGCTCAAGGCGAAGGGCTACCTCGCTGCTCCCTAGAATGAAAATCGAGCCGCACTCCCACAATTTCGCCAGGAAGTTACGCCGATGATCGTGATGAAATTCGGCGGCACGTCTGTCGAAGATGCCCGCGCCATTGAGCGTGTAGCTGCCATCGTCAAGGAGCGTCTGCCCCAGCACCCCGTGGTTGTGGTCAGCGCCATGGCCAGAGTGACTGATACGCTGCTCACCATGGCTCGTGCCGCCGGAGCCGGCGAACGCAAAACCGCGCTGAAGCTCTGCCGGTCTCTGCAGGAGCGCCACTACAATACCGCCAGCGAACTGTTGGGGACAGCGCTCTTCACCGACTTCCACTCTGAACTGGGAAGCGATTTCGAGGCCCTCGACGAACTGCTGCGCGGTATTTCCGCAGTGGGCGAATTGACCCCGCGAACCACCGATCACGTCGCTGCCTTCGGCGAGATCCTCTCCAGCAAAATTGTGGCAGCGGCATTTTCCGCGCAGGGCCTGAACAGCGAGTTTGTGGACGCGCGTGAAGTTCTGGTAACCGACAGTAGCTACATGCAAGCCGTTCCGCAGCAGGAAGAAACCAACGAACGATTGCAGACGAAAGTAAAGCCACTACTCGATGCCGGTCAGGTTCCTGTGATGGGTGGATTTGTGGGAGCAAGCCGTGCCGGAATCACCACCACCATCGGACGCGGCGGATCGGATTTCTCCGCTGCCATTGTAGGCTCTGGATTGGGCGCGGAACGAATCGAAATCTGGACCGATGTCGACGGGATTCTGACCACCGATCCTCGAATCTGTAAAGAAGCGCGCCGCATCAAGGTGATCAGCTTCGAT
>DASRWO010000296.1:0-24170 GCA_035654555.1 Candidatus Deferrimicrobiaceae bacterium
GGTACTTACTCGGCATGGGAAACGAAATCGACTTGCACACTCCACACTGGCACGGCGAAACCGTCACCTATGAGGGCAGGAATACCGACGTCGTCGAACTTTTACCCGGCAGCATGAAGACGGTCGACATGGTCGCCGACAATCCCGGCACCTGGATGTTCCATTGTCACGTAGAAGATCACATGGAAGCCGGAATGGTGGCCGTCTACACGATTTATTCGCCGCCCAGGAATGCCTGCCCTATTTCGTTCGGGAGTAGTGGAGATTTCTGGAAGCATCCGGAAACTTTTTCTTTGAACGTCAAGAACACGAGCAGCAAAGCAATTAGCAGCGTGAACCTCATGTCTGAAATATTTCTGGCCCCCAACGATCTGCGGCGGCCCTACAATCTCACATGGAATTCGACGAAGACCATCGCGCCCGGCCAAGAGGAGACGATGGAGCGACCCGGCCTCGGATCCGCCGGCTCTCAAGCAGTCTTAGGATGGGTCTTCTTCCCCAGTTCGATCCAGTATGCAGACGGCGCCTTGTGGCATCCAGAGAGCGAAGGCGAGTGCTTTACCGTGATCTGGCGGGACCCACAGCATCCGGATATGCCAGCCCTGCCGCCGCGGCAGATTGAAATGAATCCGGATTAGAAATCTCCGAAATCAGCTCGTCATCTCTCGCGCACCAGCAGACGCAAACCATATTAGCTCTATCATGATGCGGCTTTTCTGTTCTGTCGAATGAACGATAGCCCTCGCTTCAGCTCAGCGGAAAGATCTGTGTCTTCCGTGGCCACATGAACTGGCTTGCCCGACTCCTTCCCCATCCATGCGTCTAATTCTCTGGGCATTGCTGTTACGTAACGGCCCTCGCGGCGGACTGGCATTCCCTCCGTTTCCCAACGCTCGACAACCGAAACAGGCTCGCCCAGAAACCCGGCAATCTGTCGCCAGCCCTTAAGTGCGGTGTCGTCTCTATTCGTCCCTTTTCTCGATTTGGAAGGTTTTGCCATCCCGTCAGCTCACGGATCAGAATCTCCCCGAAATCCTTGGATGATCAGTCGACCTGCAAAGTTCGTTTGAAAATAGAGGACGATAAATTTAGCTAAATAGTAAACCTGCGCTGTGGGCGCGGCATCCACTAACGGTTATTAAGGAGATTAAATGGCCGGAAAGAATGGGACGAGGAATGGGCTGGCAAATCCTTCCAGACTTAAGCCTTTCGACGATGACGACAATCATATGTTGCGGGTCGTCATCGAGACTCCAAAAGGCAGCCGGAACAAGTTTGCTTTCAATGCCAAAGGTCACATCTTCGAACTGAAGAAAGTTCTGCCCGCCGGAATGGCGTTTCCTTATGACTTCGGATTTGTTCCGTCCACGGAAGCCGACGATGGCGATCCCGTTGACGTACTTGTTTTGATGGACGAGCCCGCATTTCCTGGGTGTGCCCTCACCTGTCGAGCCGCAGGCGTGATCGAAGGTGAGCAGGTTGGGAAGAAAGGTAAAGTTCGAAACGATCGAATCGTGGCTGTGGAACAAGACGCTCACAGCTGGGCCGATATAAAGACGCTCGACGATTTGGGTAAGCATTTCCTGAAGGAACTCGAGGAGTTTTTCGTCGAGTACCATCGGCTCTCCAACACAGAGTATCGAGTGCTCGGCGTGAAGGGGCCTGGCCGGGCAAGGAAACTGGTGAAAGTCTCAATGAAGTGAAATGCCGCGGGACCGTTAACCTTCAACGTTCTTCGTACTCGTGGGATCCTAAAGTCTCACCAAAAGCTTCTCAATGCGGATGGGCAACTCGCGTACTCGTATACCAGTAGCGTGGTAAGTGGCGGAGGTAAGCGCCGAGGCGCAGCCAGTCAGACCAATTTCTCCGATCCCGCGAGCGCCATACTCATTCAAAATGGTGTCGGGATAGTCCAAAAACTCAACCTCGACGTCGGGCACATCAGCATTCACCGCGACCAGGTAATCGGCAAAATTATTGTTGATCGGTTGACCAGTGCGCTGATCGTAAACTGTCTCTTCCAACATACCCATCCCTATTCCCATGGTCACCGATCCCTGAATCTGATTGCGCGCAGTCTTCGCATTAATCATGCGGCCGCCATCGATCACGGTGAGCCAACGGGTTACGCGCAAACGCACAATTTCTGGATCGTAGGAAACCTCGCAGAAGTGTGCCCCAAAGGAGTGCATCGAATATTTCTTTTGTTCCGGAGTCGAATCAGTTTTCGCGTGGCCGTCCAGTCCCGCCAACTTCGCCGCCGTCAAAATTTCCTGAAAAGGTATGCCTGACTCGGGTGTTTTATCCTGCGCATGAACTCTTGCTGCAGTGATCTTCAAGGTTTTCGGATCCGCCGCATGGAAGGGCGAGCTCGGAGTTGCGGCCGCAGCTTTTAACACAGCCTGCACCGCATTCTCCGTCGCTTTCACAATCGCGGGAATCACAGTGGCTGTAGCGGACGAACCTCCAGATGTCGGTCCCGGTGGAAGAGAACTATCGCCCAATATCACATGCACCTTCTCGACCGGCACTCCGGTTTTGTCAGAAACAATCTCCGCAAACACCGTATAGGTGCCAGTGCCGATGTCTTGGGTGGCGCAAGAGGCGCGCGCGGTTCCGTCGGCGAGAAGCCGCACGCGAACCTCGGCGCTTCGCTGGTGTGCCGGCCAGGTGCAGGTTGCCATGCCCCAGCCCAGAATCTCTCCGTTCCTGGTCATCGAGCCAACCTTCTGATTTCGTTTGCTCCATCCAAATCGCTCCGCCCCTCTTTGATAGGCTTCGCGCAGATGTTTGCTCGACCACGGAAGGTTGGAGCCTTCATCCTGCTCGGCGTAATTGCGCAGGCGCACTTCCACCGGGTCCAGGTTGAGCTTCACCGCCAGTTCATCCATCGCCGACTCGAGTGCGAATAGCGCGGGAGTTCTTCCCGGTCCGCGCATTGGCGTTGGGGTGCCGGTATTAAGCGCGATCTCCTGCTGATGTGCCTCCACATTCGGACAGCTGTAGAGCATCGCGGTCGGGTCGACGCAGTCTTCAAGATATCTGTCTACTTTGGATGTGCTCTGGAGAATTTCATTTCTAAGAGAGACCATCTTTCCATCACTGCTGGCGCCGATTCGAATTCGCTGCTGGATCGTGGGACGATGGCCCACGCTTGTGAACATCAAAGCACGCGGCACCGCAAACTTCACCGGTCTCTTCACGTGGCGCGCTCCCACCGCCGCTACCCAGGAATGTGGCCACGGAAACAACTTGCAGCCAAAGCCCGATCCGATGAAAGGAGAGATCACTTCGATGGATTCGAGCGGCATTCCCAAAACCTGGGAGGCCACATTGTGATGGTTCACTACTCCCTGCGAACTCTCGTACAAGGTAATCTTGTCTTCGTCCTTGTTCCACACCGCAATCGTCCCATGCATTTCCATTGGGTTGTGAGTCTCGACGGGCGTCACGTAGGTTTCGTCGAGTTTCACCTCGGCTTGGTCGAATGCCGAATCCGCTCGCCCACGGGAATAATTCATGGCCCCTGACTGGCCTTTATCAGAAGGCTCTCGCTGCCCCATGAGAGCGTGAGCAGCAGCATCCAGTCGCATTTCTGGCGGCTTCGCATCGTAGTCCACGCGCACATGAGAAGCGGCGTCCTGCGCTTGCTCGAACGTTTCAGCGACAACCAGCGCTACGTATTGCCCCCAGTAATAAACATTTTCGTCTTCAAAGGGCGGCCGGCTCTCGCCTGAACGGCTGGATTCTTCTAACGCGCCCGCGGGGTGATAAAGTTTTTCGATGTTGCCGTGATGCAGGATCGCAATCACACCTGGCATCTTTTCAGCATCGGTAGCATCAAGGTTCTTAATTCGGCCGTTGCCGATTGTGCTGGCTACTGCTACACCATAGGCGACATTTTCAATCGAATGTTCCACTGCGTAGGGGGCGCGCCCCGTGACTTTCAGTTTGCCGTCAATCCGGGTTACGGCCTGGCCAATTACTGAGCTACTCATTCTGATTCTCCTCGACACTTCTGCGGCCAAGTCCCCGCTGCTTCTGGCTATGTGTTCTGCGTCGCAACCTTCAGCGCCCTTTTCAGTGTCCGCCTCGCCAGTTCCACTTTAAAAGCGTTGTCGCGAAGCGGTTTCGCATCTCGTAGCGCAGCGTCCGCCGCGGCGTTGAAACTCGCGTCGCTCGCCTGCTCGCCTTCTAGAGCTTTTTCGGCCTCCATCGACCGCCAAGGTTTTGTGCCTACCCCTCCGAGGGCAATTCTGACTCGTTGCATTCGGCTGCCTTGCATCTGCGCCACCACAGCGGCCGAAGCGAGCGCAAATTCGTAGGAAGCGCGATCACGACGCTTGAGATAGTAAGAACGCGTGCCGCTAGCGAGCGCAGGCAACGTCACGTGTGTGATTAGGTCCCCGGGGACCAGCACATTCTCTCGATTCGGAGTTGAGCCGGGCACGAAATAAAATTCATTTAGCGGAACCGCCCGTTCTCCCTTCGGTCCGCGAATGTGAACGCTTGCTTCGAGAGCCATCATGGCTACAGCCATGTCGGAAGGATGAGTGGCAATGCAATGTTCGCTGGCGCCGAGGATCGCGTGTATGCGGTTGAATCCATCGAGTGCGGCGCATCCGGATCCGGGATCACGTTTGTTGCACGCGTAGGCCGTGTCGCGAAAGTAATAGCAGCGGGTCCGCTGCAGCAAATTCCCGCCCGTCGTCGCCATGTTGCGAAGCTGCGGAGATGCGCCCGAGAGCAGCGCCTGGGAAAGCACCGGATATTCCTGCTGAATGGTCGCATCGTGCGCCAGATCACTGTTGCGCACCATGGCACCGATTCTCAATCCACCACCCGGCATCTTCTCAATCTTGTCGAGCGCGAGCAGGTTAATGTCCACCAAAGTGGTTGGGCGCTCCACATTGAGCTTCATCAAGTCGATCAACGTAGTCCCGCCGGCAACGAACTTGCTGTGCGGCACCGCGCCAGAACTTATCGCGCCCTGGATATCGTGAATTTTTTGATAGTGAAATGCCTGCATGGATTTCCCGCTCCTGGACGGTATTCTCTAACTAGACTAAGCGCGCTTGCGCGCTTCCTGTACCGCAGCCACAATGTTTGGGTAAGCGCCACAACGGCAGATATTTCCACTCATGCATTCGCGAACATCATCGTCGTTCTGGCCGCAAGGTTCCTTTAACAAAGCTGCGGCTGACATGATCTGGCCGGAGGTGCAGTATCCGCACTGGAAGCCATCGTGCTCCAAAAAGGCAGCCTGCACGGGATGCAGTTCCCCGCCGTTTGCCAGACCTTCAATTGTGGTGATCTGATCGCCCTCATGCATGATGGCGAAGGTGAGGCATGAATTCACGCGCCGGCCGTTGACGTGCACCGTACAAGCTCCGCACTGACCGTGGTCGCATCCCTTTTTTGTTCCGAACAATTGCAGACGCTCGCGCAGAGTATCCAGAAGAGTTACACGAGGTTCAAGTTTGAGATGGTAATCGCGGCCGTTGATGTGGAGCACGATCGGCACGGGTGGAGAATTTCCTGGCGGCGCGCCCGGCGGCGCAGGCGAAGTCTCTACTTGCGCGGAAGAAATGGTCTGCAAGAACGGCACAGACGAAACGGCGATCCCGCTGGCACTCAGACGCGCCAGGAACGAACGCCGGGTTACCCCGTGTCTGTTGTTTTCGCCTGATGGTTCGGTCGAGTCTGCGGGGATTTGTGTGGAAATAACTTCAGACGTTTTTTTCTCTTTCATTACACTTACCCCTAAGTACGGCAAGGGAATGGCTCGCCGTGTACCGCGGATCTACAGATTGGGCGTTAGATTCCCTACAGGCTTTCCGGGTTGGCACTAATCGGCGACGGGAATGTTAGGTAGGAGGGATAGGAAGCATTTGAGTTGCGACACCTGGCCGGAGGCCGCTCCTTCATTCGACTTCGCCGCATTCACGCCTTTACACTGTTCCGAACGTCAGCCGAAAAACAGCTCTCGAAGGCTTCCATGTCACTTATCGAGGCACTGCTTCTCTTGTTGGTGTTGTCCCGGGTTCTCGGAGAGATCGTTGCGCGCTTTGGACAACCAGCCATGATCGGCGAGATTGCCGCTGGCGTACTCCTCGGCCCTTCCGTTCTCCACTATGTTCACTTTACTCCGGAGATTCGCGCCATTGCCGATGTGGGCGTTCTCCTGCTTGCTTTCATGTCAGGGATGGAGATGGATATGGACGCCCTCTGGGCCTCTTTCCGTGGCCGTGGCGCTTGGGTTAGCGCCATGGGGTTCGTCATGCCTCTCGGTTTTGGCATTCTTCTCGGCAGAATTTTCGGGCTCGATCAGACACGAACTCTCTTTGTCGGCCTGTGCATTGCCATTACCGCGCTTCCTGTCAGCATTCGCATTTTGCTGGACCTGGGCAAACTGCGCACTGATGTCGGACAAAAGATCATTTCCGCCGCCGTGGCCAATGACGTCGCATCCTTGCTCGCCCTCGGCATCATTCTCGACGTTAAAGGGGGCGCCCAAGCCAATTTCTTGATTTCAACTTTTTGGGCACTTTGCAAAGCCCTCTTCTTCATGAGCGTCATAGTCATCGCCGCCCGGCTCGCCAAGCGTTATACCGTTGGCCGGTTCAAGCGGTCACGCAGCGCTCTGGACCGCATCCTCGTCAAGGTCAAGGGCAAAGAGTCCATCTTCGCGATCGTACTCGTCTTTGTCATTGCCTTCGCCAGTTTCTCCGAAGTTCTGGGGCTCGATTTCGTCGTGGGCGCCTTCTTTGGCTCGATGCTTCTTAGCCACCAGATCCTGGGGCGCAAGAACTTTGAGGAAATTCAGACGACCGCTTCGAACGTGACCATGGGTTTTCTCGGACCCGTCTTTTTCGCCGCCATCGGGCTGGAATTCGACGGATCCGGTCTTCGCAACTGGAAGCTCGTAATTGCTATTCTTGTCGTCTCATTTGCCGGCAAGATTTTCGGCGGCTACGTCGGCGGTAAACTCGCCCGGATGGGCAATGATGAGAGCTGGGCCTTGGGAATCGGCCTGAATGGCCGCGGCGTAATGGAACTCGTTATCGCCAATGTCGCCCTGTCAAACGGCTTCATCAGTCAAGACCTCTTCACCATTCTCGTTCTCATGGCGGTCGTCACCACCGTCGCGACTCCGTTCCTCCTCAAGCGAGCCTTTCGCCGGATGGGCCCTGAGGTTTCCACGCCTGCCGCCACAGTCTCTTGATCACCTCGTATCCAAGAAACTTAATAAATCAGAACTGTGTGGAAGGCCATATGCGTTGGCCCAAACATAACTTCCGTACGCATAATTCATTCTGATCGCACAACCATTTACAATTTCATAACACCACGCTACTTCGGCAGAGAGAGTTACCACAGAGCCGAGAGGAAGTATGGATCCGAAGACAAGGGTCTGGGTGCTGTCTGGATTGATTGCGACACTAGCGGCCGGCGTGGTTTTGGAAATCATTCATCGCAAAGATGATTCTCCCAAAAAAACAGCGGCTGCACCCATCGCTCGATCATTCGCTCCGGTCGGTGGCGAAAAACCATCCGCCGGGAAGAAGACGGCAGGTGTCGCTACCTCTGTAGCTCCGACAGCAGTTGCCCCGAAGAGGGCAACGGTCGCGCCTCCAGCTAAGAAACACTCCGGACCGGACGAGTATGCAGCGTCCCCTCCAGCGCCTCGGGAACAAACTGGGGCTCGCGATGGCGCCAATGCAACTTCGGGAGAGTCCGTGCAAACCCGAACCGTCCCGAGTCGCGAACCGCTTTCGGCAGAAGTGATGATTCAAAATGCTCAAGCGGCTTTGGCCCGTGGGGATCTGATTTCTCCGCCAGAGGAGAATGCCCTCTACTGGTCACGGCGAGCACGAAGAATAAATCCGCAGAATCAGCCAGCCGTTGCAATCGAAGAAACGATTCTGCTCGGAAGTATTCAGCTCATAGAAGCAGATCGGAGGGCTGGACGTTATGACAGAGCCCTGAAACGCCTAAGCATCATGCAAACTCTCTACCCGGATCGTCCAGAACTCGCGCGATTGCTGTCAGCAATCCAGCAGGAACAATCGTCACGGCACCAATACGTTCCTCATTGATGTTATCGTCCTGAGTCTTTCCTCGGATCGAGATGTCACCGTTATGAATAACTACGTCAAGCAACCGGCGGATATTTCGCAATTACGATGGGCAGAGTAAACAACTCAGGGATACCGGAGAATACTGCAGCAGGAACCAGAATCACTTCTATGCTTCGCCAATATCAATGCAAGTGTCGGTCTGCTGTGGCCGCACTGGAATCAGTAACGAGAAACGCCCAGATGTTGAGCAATTCGGTCAGTTCCCAGTTCGTCGGCGATCTGGATGCAGCGCGTGAACGGCTTCTCTTGCCGGAGAAGCCATAGCTGCAAGCAACTGAAAGAAAAGATTGGAGGCGCGGGTCGGAATCGAACCGACGCATAAAGGTTTTGCAGACCTCTCCCTTACCACTTGGGTACCGCGCCCCTGCTAAATACGTTAGCGTTCCAGTTAAAAAAAGTCCATCTGCGGGAAGGGATTAAAACAACTGGAGCGGGAGACGGGGGTCGAACCCGCGACATCGACCTTGGCAAGGTCGCGCTCTACCACTGAGCTACTCCCGCTCGTTTTCACATTTTACAGCACTTGTGCTTTTGCTGACAATTTACTCCACCCGCACTGGTACCCGCTGATCGCCATGAATCAAGCTGTTCCGCACTGGCCACAGCCACGCCGTTGGGCAGGAAATGCTCGACAAATCGACCTTGAGCCCCCCTTCGACTCGTGGCGATTGTGTGTGAGTGCATCGTTATGTCAACCTCGGGACTGGCGCGGCGGTACCCGCGACAGGTCATGTGAGTTCTCTTTTCGACATCGCTATTACGATTGCCAACAAGGTCAGCACGCTGACCAGCACCGGAAACCATATCTGGGCCAGCCAAGGCACAGGAATCAGAAACAGTACGTCAAGGTCCTTGAGCGAAGCAGGCCATCTCACTGTGGCCCACAAGCCCATGTAATATGTGATGTCCCAAACGGCAAACGCCCACAAGAACACAGCCCATCTCTCTCTCGCTTTTGGTGCCGCCAGCAGCGCAAGGCTGCCCAGCATGACTATTGTGGCGGCCTCACGAAACATCTCAATACTGAGCAGGCCCGACGGGAATTGAGGTAACGACATTGCTTGCTGATAGCCCTCAGATGCGTGCTGAAGGTCGGAGAGTGCTCCGGCGTATCCCGGCAAAAGGCCGATGGCAGCCCGCAGATAGACCACCACGGCAGCTTCCACAAAGCCAAATGCTACGGCGAAGCTGGTAATAAAAGTGAGCTGTCGCTGGGTCAGCAGCAGCTCTTCACGTCGCCATCGCATGTAGGAAGCCAGGGGAATCAGAAGTAGCAGGTTGACCCACCACGGCTGAGCGAATAGCTGGAATTTCTGCATAGAGGAAAGATTCTAAACCGAACGACTTCCGAAGCTGATTGCCCAGTGCTCCCCAAGGGCGGTCGAATCAGAAGTCAATAACGGCGGTTTTTTCCAATACTCCTCAACAGCAGCGCGGAATCTTCGTCATTCGTCAGGGAAGCCCTCCGCACTATTGGCGCTCCAGAAACCGCTGGTAGCTGCGAGCATTCCATAGTCGTTGCATTTCCTGCCGGACTACCCTAATCGGAAGAAGCGATTCGCTCGGCTGCGGCAGATTCTCAGATGAAGTCCTGGAGCAACTGGAACCTTGTAGACCAAGAATTCTTTTCGTACCCTCACAACCTCAAAAATTTGCTCTTTTCTTATGTTTCCGAGCATCCAGAAGATCGGGCAGCTACCCAAGCGAAATGACTCTTAACCGAAAGCAGGAGCTAGCAAATGCGAACCCAGACTGACACCCTCAAAGAACGACTCACCCGCTACCGCCAGATCAAGATTACCGTGATCGGCAGGAAGACGGGCCAACCAATCTCAATTCCCGTCTGGTTCGTGCTGGAAGGCGAGACGATTTACCTCTTGCCTGTGCAGGGATCGGATACGCAGTGGTACCGGAACGTGCTCAAGAACCCGCAGATTCGGATCGATGCACGCGGCGCGGAGGGAGAATTCCAAGCGATTTCCATCACTGATGACAAGACGGTGAAGTCGGTGATCGAGAAATTCCGAGAGAAGTATGGCGCGGAGGACGTGAAGAAGTACTATTCGAAATTCGATGTGGCGGTTCGGGTCGAACTGGACTGACAGTTCTGCTTCGGGCATTTATGTCGTTTCGATCTTGCCCGCTCCGCTTAACCGTCGTGAGCTAGCGATTACCGAGGACCTGTCGGCACGTACGGAGCTTTGCCCGCTCTAATTCGGACCAGCTTCCGACCGTCTACGAGATTCGCTTGTCTGCAGGAGAGCGATCTTCTTGTCGCTGATCCAAACAAAAGGAGATCGAGCTTGCCGCTCGAGGTGTCGATTCTTGACGCCCCCGCTAGACAATCGCTAATGCGGCGACCATTGCGGATCTTCTTCCGGCGGTACGATGTGACCGTCGCGCATGTGGATGATGCGGTCTCCAAACTTGGCGGCTTCGGGATTGTGGGTGATCATCAGCACGGTTTGGCCTAACTCCTGGTTCGAGTGACGCAACATGTTCAGCACGATGTTGGAGTTTTCTGTATCGAGATTGCCAGTAGGCTCGTCCGCCAGAACAACTGCGGGTTTATTAACGAGAGCGCGAGCTAAGGCTACGCGCTGCTGCTCACCGCCAGAAAGTTCGGAAGGGCGATGGTTCAGTCGCTTGGTGAGCCCTAACAAATCGCAGATACGCAGAAAGAATACAGGATCGCGATCGTTGTTACCCGAAATTTCCTGCGCGATTGCAATGTTGGAGCGGGCGTCAAGTGTGGGCAGCAGGTTGAACTTCTGGAAAACGAAGCCGATCTTGCGCTTGCGCATGCGAGTGCGCTCGGCATCGGAGAGCGCGGCGAAGTCATCGCCATCCATGATCACTTTACCGGAATCAGCCCGGGTCAATCCGCCAAGCAGATAGAAGAGAGTGGACTTGCCGCTACCGGAGGGGCCGACGATGGTGACAAATTCTCCCTTTTGCACGCTGAAGGATACGCCACGCAGTGCGGGTACATCGATCTTCCCTACGCGATAAGTTTTGCGTAAATCAATGGCTTCAATAAATGCGCCCATGCGAGATTCGATCTTACACGAGCGCGACCATCAACCGCCTCGCGCGCGCGGACTCCGGCGAGAACGGAGAGCAAAAGGAATCAAAGAATCTTTCTCGGCGGCCTTTGCACACTCGGCGGTGAAATGCTTCGGCCGTCTCGCGCGACGTCAGGCTACACCGATCTGCCGCTGCGGGGTGGAGCGCTGCATTCGCTTCGGCCCGCGCTTGCGCACGAGCAGCAGACGGATGCGCTCTAGAAGATCGGCAGGCGCGTACATTCCGCGGGCGAGGAACACATCCGCTTGAGAGTCATGGTCATAGACGCGGATCTTGCTCGAAATAAGGATCGTCGGAACTTGGGGAGCGATTGCCTTGATCGCAGCGATTAACTGGGGGCCGTCCATTCCCGGCATCGCCATGTCTGTAACGACCAGATCGATATCTCCCTGCTTGAACCGCTCCAGGGCGGGCTCGCCGCGGGAATAACTGGCCACACGATAGCCGCGAGTCTCCAGCATGATTTTGCGATGAGAGAGAGATTGCTCGTTATCGTCAACACACAAAATCGTGCGCTTGGGTTTCATTCACCGCCTGTTCCGAAGGCACCGATTCTGATCCAGAGCCCAACGAAACTTTCTCTGTTCGTGAAAGATGGAAGAGCGAAGTGATGCTAACGGCAATGGTGAGCACTGTAAAGTACCGCCGAAGCAAATGGCAGCTTCTGGCTATTGACATTTTTTGTTGCGTTTGAAATTCATGATTCTCAGACGCTTGAGCGGGTTCGATTAGAGGAAAACTTCTCCGCGGATAATTTCAACCGAGTGCCCTCCGACCCGCACGTTAACTACGCGGTTATCGCGGTGCGCCGCGCGCACGAAAATCCGGCTGGGACGTTTCATCTCGACACCCTGTTCAATCATCACTCGTTCATCAGGCTGGGCAACTCCGTGCGCCACCATCCATGCCGCGGCACAGCCGGCGGCCGAACCCGTAGCGGGGTCTTCGCCGTTATAAAAGAGCATGCGAGCGTGGAGGCGGGCATTGCGATCGACGGTTTCGCGCGTGACGAAATAGAAAAACTTGCTGGAAGACTTTGCCAGATATTCTGCAGCGCCCGCCGCGTCGAGCTGCAAATTTTGAATCACAGCCAGCGATTTCAGTGGCGTCACGGTAAACGGAACTCCAGTCGATACAGTTTCTATCGGCACCGATTCGTCGAACTCCTGGATGCTTATTCCGGTCGCCTGTGCAACGGCTTCGCGATTATGTTGTATGAGGAACGTAGGGTCGATCTGTGTCATTTCGCCGAACGGAGGCTCTCCAGCATTATCTTCGAAATGTACGGGTACTTTGCCGACGTTCAACTCCAGCGTGACCTGTTGCGCGCCGCTTTCGCCGCGCAACGCGAACGCGGTTCCCAGCGTCGGATGCCCCGCGAACGGCAGTTCTTCCTGCACCGTGAAGATGCGTACCCGAATCCCTCGTTCGCGCTCAATAGCTGCGTCACGCGGCAGGATGAAAGTAGTTTCCGAAAGGTTCATCTCTCTGGCAATCGACTGCATGTCAACGTCTGTCAGTCCGCGGCCGTCGAAAAATACGGCCAAAGAATTGCCTTCGAGCTGGCGTGAAGAAAAAACGTCCCACTGCGCCATCGCCAGACGCCGTCTCGTGTCGCCCATCGCGGGCCCTCCAGTACGAAATCACTGCGTATTCGCAACCGTATCGCGCAAGGAAACAGATGCGGGCCAATGCGTCGCGATGCAAGAAAACTCTGAAAGCGCGCGGCAGGCACTCGACCGCGGTTGACACGGTACGCGCGGACTTCTATTCTAATTACGTGTTTTGCCCGTCCCACACTGGCGCCCCATGCTGTTGCATGTGTTCGCAGTCGTGTGGGTAAGGGAGCAGGCAAGAATCTTTCCCACCCACCCAAATGAAGCGGGTGGGTTTTGTTTTGCATCGAATATTTCAAGCGAAGGTTAAGAGGTTTTGCTGGCAATTTTAAAAAACGGAAATCCGCGAGGTGAGAAAGATGAGCACAGAGACCTTAACTGAAACCAACCGAATTCCCCGCATCAACGATACCGCGCCGAATTTCACCGCCGAGACCACCCAGGGTACGATCGACTTTCACCAATGGATCGGCGACGGTTGGGCGATTTTGTTTTCCCACCCCAAAGACTTTACTCCCGTGTGCACCACCGAACTGGGCTATATGGCTCGCTTGCAGCCCGAATTTGCGAAGCGCAATACGAAAATTATCGGCCTCAGCGTCGACCCGGTGAGCAGTCACGGCAAATGGGCGGCGGATATTGAGGAGACTCAAGGCGCGAAAGTGAATTACCCAATGATCGGCGATCCGCAACTGACGATCGCGAAGCTCTACGGCATGCTGCCGGCGGAGAGCGGGAACACCTCCGAGGGACGCACCGCTGCGGAGAACGCAACTGTGCGGACCGTCTTCGTAGTCGGCCCCGACAAAAAAATCAAACTGCAGCTAAGCTATCCCATGAGCACGGGCCGCAACTTCGACGAAATTCTTCGCGTCATTGACTCAATGCAGCTCACCGCCAAATACAAAGTAGCCACGCCGGTGAACTGGAAGCAAGGCGATGAAGTGATCATTCTGCCCTCGGTATCGAACGAGGAAGCACAACAGAAGTATCCCGGAGGCTGGAAGTCGCCGAAGCCCTATTTGAGGATCGTGCCGCAACCCAAGTAAGATCAGCGGACGCAGTCAATGGTCCGATGGAAGCGCATGCGGTCCGGTGATCGTCCCGGTCTTCAAAACCGGCGGGCGGCGGGTCACCCCGTCACCGGTGGGTTCGACCCCCACTCGCTTCCGCCAACGTTTCGCAGAAGTTTCACTGAGTACTTATCGAGATTAGATCTGCGGGTGCCGGAGACTAAACGGAGACGAAACAATGAAGATCGCCAAGGACGTCATCGAACTGATTGGTCACACGCCGCTGGTACGGCTGAATAAGGTTACAGAAGGTTGCGTGGCTGAAGTGGTCGCCAAGCTGGAAAGCCAAAATCCGGTAGGCAGTGTAAAAGATCGAATTGGCGCGAGCATGATTCTTGACGCCGAGCGCGCGGGCAAAATTCATCCCGGGAAGACGGTTCTAATCGAGCCGACCAGCGGCAATACCGGCATCGGCCTAGCCTTCGTGGCTGCGGTGAAGGGCTACAAACTTGTTCTGACGATGCCTGAGACTATGAGCCTGGAGCGCCGAGTGCTGCTGCTGGCCTTTGGCGCGGAGCTTGTGCTGACTCCGGGCCCGCGCGGCATGAAAGGTGCGATCCTCAAAGCAGAAGAATTACTGGCGAAGACACCCAACGGTTACATGCTGCAGCAGTTCGACAATCCGGCCAATCCGAAAATTCACTTCGAGACCACGGGACCCGAAATTTGGAATGACACAGACGGGAAGGTCGATTTCCTGGTCTCTGGCATTGGAACGGGCGGGACAATCACAGGCGTTTCTGAATACATCAAGTCTAAGAAGCCGTCATTCAAGGCCGTAGCCGTAGAGCCTGCGGAGAGCCCCGTGCTCTCTGGTGGAAAGCCGGGCCCGCATAAAATTCAAGGGATCGGCGCTGGCTTTGTGCCGAGAATTTTGCGCACCGATTTAATTGACGAGATTATTCAGGTCAGCAACGACGAGGCAATCCAGATGGCCCGTCGTCTGCCTCGCGAAGAAGGTCTCTTCGTAGGAATTTCTTCCGGTGCCGCGGTGACGGCAGCTCTGAAGGTAGCGAAGCGTCCAGACAATGCTGGAAAGCTCATTGTGGTTGTGCTGCCATCGTTTGGAGAACGTTACTTGAGCACCGTCTTGTTCGAGGAGCTTCGCGGCAAAGCGCAACAAATTCCGACATCTCCTCTTCCAGACTGACGGCTTAGGCGTCGAGAACATTCGTCGGGTCGCGCTTATCGTTATCTACATCCACTCGATCAGCCCGTCGGCGCGAGGAGTGGAAATTTCTGTGGAAATCTGCCTCCGTACCCGCCGAATTGCGGTGTTTCCAAAAACACACCAGTGTATGATGATTTTCCAACCAGCCAGCACAGGGATTCGTGAGTAAACCAGCGCTTTCGTTCGTAGCCGTTTATCATGAAGTGTTCGCGTCCTCTGTAACTATCGGGGAGAAAAATGAGAAGGAACCAGACGTTGAGTGTCTCAATTCTCGGCCTATTCCTCATGCCTTCAGCCATGTGGGGCCAGGGTGTCCCGGCAGGGGAGAAGCCCATCCCCGTTCCCACTGACTGGAGCCACCACCACGTTATTTTCTCCAGGCCGGGCACGACGGAACAGGCCGCGCGAGTGCAACAGGATCCTCGTTATTGGCAACAACAATATCGACGCGAATTACCAGTGATCGCGCCGGCGGCAGAGCGAGGCATCGCGTTGCAATTGCCGGCTAGCCAGCATGTTTCGAAGCCTCCCAAAAGCCAGAAACCCAAGGGGGATTGGCAGGAGAACCTTGGCACCGGCGGAAGTATAGGCGCCGGAAATTATCCCGCGAAGTTCTCTTTTCTCGGGACCACCGCCAACTGCGGGAGTGCCACACAGCCCGATTTTGTCGTGTACAGCACGGGCCTTGCCGGGTCGGCCAGCCAAGCCAGCATCGTTGCTTACGACAATCTCTATTCTGGTTGCACCGGTACTGTGCCATCGACCTACTGGGCCTACAATACGCAGGGTCAAATTTTGACTTCTCCCGCTTTCTCCCGCGACGGCAGTCAGGTTGCTTTCGTTGAAACTAACGGTGGATTCGGAATCTTGGTGTTGTTGAAGTGGGCCGCTTCCACGTCTGAGACGATTTCCAGTCCGCTTACACTTACTGCGGTCAGCAACGGCTCTTACCGAACTTGCACTGCACCCTGCATGACGACCATTGACCTCAAAGACAGATCGGGCGTCCAGACCGATGACACGACCTCGTCAGTGTTTGCCGACTTAAGTGACGATACCGCGTGGGTGGGTGGCGCCTTTGGCTGGCTGCACAAGATCACTGGAATATTCCTGGGAAGGCCGGCCGAAGTGACTGGAGGTTCGTTTCCGGTTCAGATGAGCTCGGGCAACGTTCTTTCCAGCCCGGTACATGACTATGCTTCAGGAAACGTGTTTGTTGGAGACGCAGGTGGATACTTGTATCGCGTCGATTCCACCTCCGGAGCGGTGACAGCAACGAGCGAGCTTGACTTTGGAAGCGGCATTGTTCAAGGCCCGATTGTCGATTCCACCTCTGGACTAGTCTATGTATTCGCGTCCAGCGATGACAGTGATAATTGCACCAACGGCAACACGAACTGCGCCGTCGTCTATGAACTGACCACGAGCTTCGCTACCGGCGCTGTGGGATCGGAGGTGGTAGTCGGAGCCAGCACTGCTCCGGGATCAACGACTCCCAACCCGATGTATATTGGCGCCTTCGATATCGCATACGAGAACTCGACCAACGCCACCGGAAACCTGTACGTTTGCGGCAATACCGGCGGCGCACCCACGTTGTACCAGGTGCCGGTTGTTGCTGGCGCTTTTCCGTCATCCGGAAATGGGACTTCTGTTGCTCTGCTTACGGCCACGTTGGAAACTCCGGCATGTTCTCCGGTAACGGATGTCTACAATCCGAATGCTGCTGGCGGGGCCACGGAAAAGGTCTTCGTGAGCGTTGAAAACGATGGCCTGAACAGCGGCTGTGGTGGCGGCGGTTGCCTCTTCAACTTCGTGGACACGCAGTGGCAGGAGTCGACTCCTTACAACATTGGGCAAGAGGTTTTGGCGGTCAGCAGCAACGATGGCCACCTTTACATCTACGTAGTCGCCGCACCTGGAATCTCGGGAGCCATGCAGCCTCATTGGCCCAATTCGGCTGGTGCTGAGTTCACGGACGGCAGTATGCAATGGATCGATCAAGGCCCACTTTCTGGTGGCGCGTTATCGGCGTGGAGAGCTTCTCAACACTATGTTCCGCCATCCAGGATCTTAGACAACGATGGAAACGTCGAAGTCGTGACCGTTGCAGGAACGACCGGGACCACGGCACCGGCGTGGAGCACCGCTCCGGGCGGTACCACGATGGATGGGACAGTGACTTGGATCAACGCGGGGGCGTTGGGCAGCTTTGTACTTCCGGCTGCAGGCGGCACAAGCGGCATTGTTATTGATAACACCGTGGGAGCGGCGACGCAGGGCGGGGCTTCTCAAATATACTTCTCCACTCTGAGTAACCAGACCTGTACTACTTCGGGCACTTCAGGCGGGTGCGCGGTACAGGCATCGCAGTCGGCATTACAGTAGTTGAGGATGGATCATTATGGCCATAAATAATTCTTCCAACGAACAGCTCCAACCTGCGGTGATCGAGAAAAAACCTTACGAGAAACCTGGCTTTCGTTACGAGCAGGTTTTCGTAACCTCAGCGCTTTCCTGCGGTAAGGTCGTCGGTGGCGTAGAGGGGGGTTGCTCCACTAATACGAAGGTGTCATGACGTACGTAGATAGCGTTGCGGAGACTCGCGGCGCTGTGAGATGCGCGCTCGCCGCGGAGGTTCTGCGCTCGTTCGGAACGCTTGGTTTCGTCGCGACCGGCTGGAGCATGCTGCCTTCAGTTTGGCCTGGGGAAACATTAGTGGTCAAACGCGTCAGCAAGAATAAAGATAAGAATCAAGATCACGTGCGGGTTGGGGATGTCGTCCTGGTCGGCAGGGACGGTAGGCTTTGTGCCCACCGAGTAATTGCACTCCCCAATCGTTCCGAAGATCCGCGATGGATTACTCAGGGAGACGCGCAGCCCGCGCCCGACCCTCCGGTCGCAGCGAGTGAGTTGTTGGGGCGCGTGGCTTACGTGATTCGCAGAGGAAAACAGATTGCGCTACCTGCAGAGTTGAGCGCGGTCGAGACTCTGATCGCTAGAGTTGTCCGGCGCTCTCTTCCGGCAGCGCGTGCCCTTATTTATTTGAATCGCTTGCGGCAAACTTCAGAAACGTCGGTTCTTCCTTGCCAGGGTTAGCGACACAAGTCGAGTCGTTCAGCGTGGTAATCGCCATTGGCGGTGTCGCCGTCAGGGTGAACACCACAGACAGCGATTTTCTGGAGATGCTGCACAACCGCTATGCCGGTTTTGTAAGCGTGGATGGCTCCGCCGAATTCGAATTCGATGTTGAGTTGGATGCACCCGCGGCAGCAAATCCGGATGCGGATGTACGCGTCACCCACGATTCGGGACGCTGGCTGCTGGAGCGCGGGGATTTTCGCGCCGAGTGGGAACCGGCCGCGCGCCACGGCAAAATTCGTCAAACGCCGAATCCCTACTCCATTGACGCGGTTCTGCGCATCGTCCACACGCTGGTGCTCGCCGAGCAAGGCGGATTTCTTTTGCACTCCGCCAGCGCCATTCGCAATGGAAAAGCGTTCTTGTTTGCCGGAGTTTCCGGCGCCGGAAAGACAACGATCTCTCGACTTGCTCCCTCGGACGCCACGCTGCTTACCGATGAAATCTCCTATGTCCGCCAGCAAGATAACCGCTACATGGCGTATGGCACACCTTTTACTGGAGAACTGGCGAAGCTGGGGGAAAATGCTGTGGCGCCAGTGGCGGCGCTGTATTTGCTGGCGCAGGGTCCCGAGAATCGCATCGAGCCGGTCGCGGTGGCCGATGCCGGACGGGAACTGCTGGCTAACACGCTTTTCTTCGCCGAAGATCCGGACTTCGTTCACTACGCATTCCAGGCCGCGTGCGACTTCGTCCATCACGTGCCAGTGCGCAGACTCACGTTCGCGCCGGATGCGCGCGTCTGGGATTTAATTGGATAGGTTCTAGCAGAATAGGAATACAAGAATGCATAAGAAAATGTTCATTGCGCGCAGCCCGCGCATTGCAGCCCGCATGCTCGGTGAAGAAATGCTGGTCATGTCCGGCCACGATTCCACTCTATTTACCCTCAATCCGACCGCCACGATTTTGTGGCAAGCCGCCGATGGTGTCACTCCGCTGGACGAAATCGTTGAGCGCCGCATTTGTTCTGCGTTCGAGGTGCGGCCCGAAGATGCCTTGCAGGATGCCGAAGAATTAGCGGAAAATCTGGCGAAGCACGGCATCCTCCTGATCGCAGAACAACCGATCTTGGAACAACCGGTTGGAAAGCTGGACGCTCGAAAGCCCAGCACTTCCCTCCAGGAGCTGCGATGAGCCCCTTGTTGCATGAGATGAGCGAGCGGGCGCTGCGCCTCGGCGTTCCCCTAAGCGCGCAACTCGACCTCACCTACCGCTGCAACGAGCAATGTGTTCACTGCTACCTGGATCACAACGATCACGGGGAAATGAACACCGCGGAAATCAAGAACTTGCTGAAGGAAATGGCGGAAGCGGGAGTTTTTATTCTCACCTTCAGCGGCGGCGAGATTTTTCTACGCAAGGATTTCTTCGAGATCCTCGAATGCGCCCGCTCGCTCACCTTCTGCATCAAGCTTAAAACCAATGCCGTGCTGATTCGCGAAGCGCAGGCCGCGCGGCTTCGCGATCTCGGTGTGCAGTCGGTTCAGATCAGCATTTATTCGCACCGGCCCGCAGTGCATGACGCCATTACTAAGGTCAAAGGTTCCCTGCGGCGCTCAATCAATGCAATTCGTTTTCTAAAGTTGCAGGGGTTGAAAGTCATCATGGCAAATGTGCTGATGACAGAGAACATGCAGGACTATCACGGCGTCCGCGCACTCGCCGATGAGCTCGGCGCCGAATACACCTTGGACCCCACAATCACGCCGATGATGGACGGCGACCGCTCAGTTCTTAACTTGAATGCCGGTGAGTCTTCCCTCCGCGAGCTTTTTCGCGATGAGTCTTTCGTGGGCAACGCGGATCAATTTTGCGCGCCGCCGCCTCCGCTAGACGCCGAGAGCATGGCTTCCTTGCCTTGCAGCGCTGGCCACACTGCCTGCTACATTTCTCCCTACGGAGAGTTTTATCCTTGCGTCCAATTCCCCCTGTCTTGCGGCAACGTGCGTCAACAGCGTTTCATCGACATCTGGCGCGACTCCGAACAGTTGAAGGAGGTCCGCTCAATTCGCTTGAAGGATTTATCCGGCTGCTCGCAGTGTGCCCATGGTTCCACGTGCACTCGTTGTCCCGGACTGGCCTTCATGGAAGGAAACATGCGTGGCCCGTCCACTGCGGATTGTGAAAAATCCTTCGCACGCACCGGCATCCCTTCAGTTAATTTGCTCGCCAAAAAAAACAAAGCTACGCTGCCGCGCCTGGTGCAGATTCAACTTGTTCCGGCGATCACGGGGACCAGGCTGTCTCGAATGGACTCCGTCCCCGGCATAGCGATGTAGCCCGCACTCAGAACAATTCCTGCCGTATACTGCCTCGAACATGCCCAATATTCTCTATGGCGTCAACGGCGAAGGCGCCGGCCACTCCACTCGCGCGGAGCAAGTTCTCAGCCATCTGCGGAAACGGGGGCACACTTTGCACGTCGTTTCTTTCGACCGCGGACTGCAAAACCTCAAAGATCAGTTCGAGGTCACAGAGATCTTCGGTTTCCGCTTTGCCTATGTAAATAATCGAGTGCGCTACAAGCGCACCATCGGCAGGAATCTGCTGACGATGCCGCAAGCCGCCAAGAGCGCCAAGCGGCTCAAAGGTCTCATCACGGACTGGAAGATTGATCTGGTAATTACTGACTTCGAGCCGCTGAGCTGCCACGTGGGGCACAGGATGGGGCTGCCCGTAATTTCGATCGATAATCAACATTGCCTGACCAATGCGATTGTTTCTTATCCGCGGAAATATCGGGGCGATGCCGCGGCGGCGAAGCTAGTAACCCGGCTGATGACGCCGCACGCCGACGCTTACCTGGTCATTTCCTTTTTTACGGCGCCGGTGAAAAAGCCAAACACGTTCCTGTTTCCACCGCTGCTTCGCCAGGAGATTCTGGAGGCTTCGCCCAGGCAAGCAGAACATGTGCTGGTATACGTGACCTCTCCCGCGCCTGCATTATCCAAGGTATTAGGCAAGGTGCACGGGCGATTTATTGCCTACGGTTTTGGCCGCGACGGTGAATACGGAAATATTGTGTTCAAGAAACCATCGCAGCACGAATTCATGCGCGACCTCACCACAGCCAAGGCCATTGTGGCGAACTCAGGTTTTTCGCTAGTCACTGAGGCCCTGCATTTAGGCAAGCCCTACCTGGCAGTTCCCGTGATGCATCAGTTGAACAGATTTTTAATGCATATTGGCTGCAGAAAACTGGTTATGGAGCGTATTGGGAAGACCTGACCAAAGAGCGCGTGGAGTCTTTCCTGTACAACCTCCCGCTCTATCGGGAAAAACTCGAAGATTATCCTCGCCAGGGAAATGGCGCGCTACTGGAAAAGCTCGACACTCTCGTTGCCCAGTACAGCCATCACTAACGTTCATGCCCCGTTCGTAATGCCGGACAGGGTCGGTTTGCCGATAGCATTTGCGAAGGAGTTTTGCCATGCGCACAAATTGCAGGATTTTCCTGTTTTTCGTCGCGGCGATTTCGCTGGGTGCGGTGGCCGCCAACAGCCAGGATGCAACCTCGCTGGGCGACCTGGCACGGCAGCAGCGGCAACAAAAGCAACAGGCAAAGGCCGCGCCAGGCAAGGATGCCAAGCCCGTGAAGGTGATTACGAACGAAGAGCTTCCGTCGCACACAGCAGCACCTTCCACCTCCCCGACCAGTAGCGGCGAACCAGCTTCTCCGCCTGACTCTGCAAGCGCTCCTAAGATGCCAGCCGAGCAGTGGAAATCGCAGATTCTGTCGCAAAAAAATCAGATTGCGTCGCTGCAAAGTCAGATTGATCAGTTGAACGAGTCGATCCGGTTTGCACCCGCGAACTGCGTTGAAAATTGTGCGTCCTGGAACGAGCGGCAGAAAGAAAAGCAGCAGCAAGTAGAACGCATGCAGTCTCAGCTGGAAGAACAGAAGAAGCGCTTGGACGAGATGCAGGAGTCATCCCGCAGACAGGGCTATGGCAGCTCGGTCTACGATCCCTAGACGCCGCAACTGTCTGGCAAAAATAGTTCTCTTCGCTTCTCAAAATGGTAAGGAAGTCTGTTTATAGATTTTATTTTCGCGTTTGCACTTCCTCCAAAGCTCACCGTCGTGCGAAATTAGTCGGATGGCATTAGTCGTTCGTCCTTCACGAATCCATTCAGTCGGTGTTTTCACTACAGCTCCCATCCGCAAAGGCGCTCGCGTCGTCGAATACTCTGGTCCTCGCCTGACTGCTGAGGAAGCCAACCGTCTTTACGACGGCGCGAGCCGCACTTACCTCTACGGATTGGACGATGGCAAGACTATCATTGACGGCGAAGGCATGGGCGCCTACCTGAACCATTCCTGTGACCCCAATTGCGAAGTCGATGAAATCAAGAATCGGGTTTGGATTCTCGCCCTCCGCAATATCGCAGCCGGCGAAGAACTGCTGTGGGACTACAACCTTTACGACGACGATGATCCGGCGCCGTGCCACTGCGGCTCACCCAACTGCCGCGGGACTATGTATTCGCGCGAATGGATGGCCAAATTGCGGCGTAAGGCTCGAAATAAGGCGGAACAACGCGCGGCGGCCCGGGCGGCAAAGAGGACTCAGGAAAAATAGCTCAGAGAGAAAACAAAACCTTCGGCCAATGAAGTCAGCCTTAGGCGTTCTGCGGGCTAGCATCGGGCCCAGCCGGCTGTACTGTTTTCTTCCCGTGTTCCCGCCAGCCTTCGATAATCAGGTACAACACGGGGATAAAGAAAAGATTCAGCACGGTCGACATGATCATGCCGCCAAATACGGTAGTGCCAACAGAGTGACGACCGTTTTCGCCCGCTCCCGTAGCCACCACAAGGGGTACGACACCTAGAATAAACGCCAGCGACGTCATGATGATCGGGCGAAAACGAATCGCTGCAGATTGCACCGCCGCCTCTACAAGTGGAATCCCTCGCCCGCGCAATTGCTCGGCGAACTCCACGATCAGAATTGCGTTTTTGCTGGAGAGCCCGACCAGCATTACCAATCCCACCTGGCAGAAGACGTCATTCTGCAGCCCGCGCAGCCATTGCGCCCCCAGTGCTCCCAACAAAGCCATAGGAACGGCAAGCAGCACGATGAAGGGCAATACGAAGCTTTCGTACTGTGCCGAAAGTGTGAGATATACGACGAGGGTTCCGAGTCCGAATAAAATCAGCGACGTTCCGCCAGCCTGCAACTCTTCGAGCGATAGCCCCGTCCAGCTATAGGAAAATCCCTGCGGCATTTTGCTGGCGAGCTGATCCATAGCGGCGATCGCCTGACCAGAACTATAGCCGGGAGCAGCCGAGCCATCGATCTCCGCCGAGCGGAATAAGTTGTAGTGGCTGATAACCTGTGGCGTTGTAGTCTGCGTTACGCTGATTAGGTTATCCAGAGGAATCATTGCCCCGCTGTCGGAGCGCACATAAAACTCTTTCATGTCCTGTGCTTCAGCACGAAATTGCTTGTCCGCCTGTACGTAAACCCGATAGGAGCGATTGTTGAAATCAAAATCGTTCACATAGGACGACCCCATATAGACGCCGAGCGTGTCGGTAATTTGCGAGAGGGGCACGTGCAAACTCTTCGCCTTCTCGCGATCGATGGTCACAAGATACTGCGGATCGTTCGCGGTGAACGGCGTATACAATCCGACCAGATCTTTGCGTGTCGCAGCTTCCCGAATAATAGCGTGCGTTGCCTGGGAAAGTTCCTCCAGGGTATGCGCAGCCTGGTCCTGCACGACGAATTGGAAGCCTCCGAATTGTCCCAGGCCCGAAACGGCGGGAGGAAGCGTGGCAAATGCGATCGCTCCTGAAATCGAAAACAGACGAGGGCGCACGCGGTTCAGAATTGCCGACGCCGTATGCTCCTTGCCCTTGCGCTGTGAGTACGGCTTGAGAGGAACGAAAATAATTCCTTGGTTCGAGGCGCTGCCGGAAAAACTGAAGCCCGCC
>DASRWO010000297.1:0-2335 GCA_035654555.1 Candidatus Deferrimicrobiaceae bacterium
GCTTTCAAAGGGAGATGTCGGATTGATCTGCGGCTGGGCTGCCGCCACGAACGCACCTATGCCCTCGCTGCCGGTCAACAAGTCAAGAAATCAAAGAGAGTAACCGTGCATGACAGCTAGCCTTGGCGGGAACGGCACATCTTCAAAGAGCGCGAAATGGCGCGCTCTTCCGGGTGCAGGCATACCTACGCTCACAATCTGCTTGACACTGCCGACATTGTCAGAGACGCGATTTATCAACGCCGTCCAAGAAGAGCCGTTGAGAGCGGGTCGGCGGCTCATATATAGGTAGGGCCGCGCTAATAGTAATACTGGCGCTTCGTCGCTCGTTCTGGTTGGCGCGGAACGTGCATGAGAAGTAAATCTACAAGGAGGCTGATTCAGTGAGACGGAATTTGATTCAAGTGTTCGCTTGTGGCGTGGTATTTGTTGGTCTGATTACCTCTGGTACAGGGATTTCCCAGGCCCAGGATGGCGGTGAGACCGTGTTCAAATCACGGTGTGTGGCCTGTCACGGTCCAGATGGGAAGGGCCAAGTGCCCCTAGGAAAGAAACTGGGCGCTGCCGACCTGACCTCAACAGAAGTGCAGAGTCAGTCAGATGTGCAACTCACCGACATTATAACGAAAGGCAAGGACAAGATGCCCTCCTTCGACGGCAAATTGAGCAAAGACCAGATTGCGGAGGTCGTAGCCTACATTCGAGGGTTCGGCCAAAAACATTGAGGTGTTCTCAGGCGTCCACGGTCACCCTATCCGCCGGATGGGTTTGATCGCAGAGTATCGCCGACGGGCTTGACGCTGCGCATTTACTGTCAGAATGCCGACAGCGTGTCACCATGTGGTCACGCCATGTCGGTCTACCGGATCAGCGGGTCAATGGTCTATCCCCGACTTTTGTAGGAATGGACAAAGCCTGCGGGCGCGCCCGCTGGGAAAACCTGAATCCATAGTGAGTTCGGTTGAACTGGGCGGTTGGCAGCAGAGTTGCAGGTTCAGGAGAAGCAATCGCCATGGCTGCTAAGACGCTATCTCTCTATGATAAAGAACCAGGATCTCAGTCCCCCCGGACGGCGGCAGTGGAGCTTCGAATGAGCGGGAAAGCCCAGTGCTCCGCGAAGGCACTTCTGCCGCCGAATATTGCCTCCTCCAACGAAGATTCGTGCCTTCGACATATGCAAACAGACCTCATAGGATCGGAGAACTACCAGGTAGCGCTCGTCCCACCCGTAAAACCGGTGCATCGCCACGGATTCGGCAACTCCGAGTGGGCAAGCGCACCTCCAATACTGCTTCTGCCCTTTACCTGGAAGGAACTCATTGCAAAGGTGCGTGCAGAGGTGGATCATTCACGATCACTTCAGCATTCGGTTGTGCGCTTCGGTGCTATCCGGGTTGACTTATTCCGAGTGGAGGTCAGGCGCTCGGATAGACCAGTTGTCCTTACCGCCCTGGAATTCAAACTCCTCCGGTTCTTCGTAACCTATCCGGGGCGAGTGATCACGCGGGACGAACTGTTGAACCAGGTCTGGGGATTCGAGAACTATCCCACCACCCGCACAGTCGACAACCACGTTTTGCGGCTGCGTAAGAAACTAGAGCTGGATCCAGCCTGCCCCATTCACTTCCAAACCGTGCATGGTGTTGGTTACAGGTTCGTTTTCGAAGCCCGCCGGGCTGAGTTGCTTGAGTGAATTCAGGAGCTCTCAAATAAATCGGATTCCTTGATCCCAGCGTTTACAGTGGTGGCGACAGCTCCGCTTGCCAGCGCACCGCTCCACACCTTCGTCTGGGCCATGCCTGCGACGCGTCAACATCGACGACGCCCTGAGTTTTTAGAGTCAGTTTACGCCCAGGCCTAGGGAAGAAATATATTTACAAGTTCTTGACAAGTAATTGACAAGATTATCGACCGCTTTGGCGAATATTGTTTGGTTCTGCGGGTTTTTGCTAGGTCAGAGCTTGAGGTTAGAAGATCAGTATACGTTGGTCTTTAATTATGAGTTCCGGGGATTTTCTGCAAACGAATGCAGAAACGAAGCTATGTGAACATTACGGGGCTGCTGGCGCTGTTTGCAGTTTTTCAACGAATTGCGAGCGACTACTCGACGCGGCTCACAATAGCTTTCTGCACGTCGCATTGCCTCCAGTTTCCGTCGACTTCTCAATCCGATTTTGGGTGGACAAATCCCAACCGGCGACGCCGCCGTGGCCTAAGCCCTACGTGCGAGGAGTAGGCTATCTGATCTTCACCGGCTTCGATGCAGGCAGCTCGATGCTCGCCGATCTTCGCGCACGCCGTGTAATTGGCCGATTTTCAGAAGGCATGGCTGCCG
>DASRWO010000298.1:0-9627 GCA_035654555.1 Candidatus Deferrimicrobiaceae bacterium
ATCCACTCCGCGCGAGGATGACGCCGCCGTCTGGTTCGCCCGCGGCATCGCCCTCGAAGAAAATCCAGCGACTCAAACCGAAGCCCTGGCCGCCTACCAGAAGGCGCTCGAGTTCCAACCCAACCACGCCGCCGCTCACATTAATCTTGGAACGCTCTACTACAACCGTCAGGATTTCGCCCTCGCCGAAAAACACTACCGCGCCGCCCTCACGTCCGACCCGCGTTACGCCCTCGCCTACTTCGACCTCGGCAACGTCCTCGACGAAACCGGACGCGTCCAGGAAGGCATTCAGACCTACAAGATGGCCGTCCAACTCGCCCCCACTTACGCCGACGCCCATTACAACCTGGCCCTCGCCTACGAAAAAATTCGCGAGCCCCGCAAAGCCCTCAAACACTGGCAAACCTATATCAAACTCGACACCACTGGCCCCTGGTCCGTTCACGCCCGCAATCAAATCCAGCGCATCCTCCAGGCCGATACCCTCAAGCTAGTCCACACCCGCCGCAGCTAGCCGCAACCGCACCAATCCTTGACTGCGTCATCCTGAGCGCAGCCTAGGTGTGCCGCTTCAGTTGCGATGATCGCCATCGTCGGCCAGGGCAGCTGTGACAAGTGATTTTGCAGGCCCTCCACAGATTACAGCGTGGTATCATCCGATTACTCCGGGATGCGTCGCCAGGACGCGATTGTGGCTAGAGAATGGCTCGGTTTCGTGCAGAATCAGTCATCACGCTCGGCCTATTGCTCGCGGGCGGAATCGCTGGCGCTCAAAAGGCGCCTCCCACCTCCGCGCGACCGTGGGACGTTCCTTCCAGCCATCAGTTGAACGCTCCGGCGCGACCGGCTCCGGCCTACGTTCCTGATCCATTGAAAACCTATACCCTGCCCGAGCTCGTTAACGTCGCAGAGCAGAACAACCCCGAAACTCGCGTGGCATGGGAGAATGCTAAGGCGCGCGCCGCCGATCTGGGGGTCTCTAAGGCAAGCCTTTATCCCACTCTGGCTGCTATGGCACTGGCAGACAGCAACCGTACGGATGTCTTTTTCACTCCAATTTGGTATCGCCAGACGACCGGGACCTTTTCTCCCACCCTCGCCATGGATTACGTTATTTTCGACTTCGGCCGTCGATTGCAGGAGGTGGCCATCAGTCGCAGCAATCTGCTGGCCGCCAACTTCCTCTTCAATGATACCCATCGCAAGGTCATCTTCCAGGTTAAGGAAGCCTATTACCGTGTACTCAACAGCAAGGGCCAGGAGGATGCGCAGGAAGCCAACCTGACGAACGCGCAAACCGTGCTGGCCGCCTCCGAAGCGCGCCTCCAGTTGGGGCTGGCCACGCTGCCGGATGTACTCGAGGCCCGCAGCGCTGCCGCCCAGGCCGACTATGATCTGCAGGCAGCGATCGGCGCGACAGAAATCGCACACGGTGACCTTGCAGCCGCTCTCGGTATTTCGCCCACCATCCAGTTCCAGGTCGAGAGCATTCAGGATCTGACCATCCCGCAGGAACTCCCGGACACGGTAGAGAAGTCCATCGATCATGCGTTGGCGCAGCGCCCCGACCTGATGCAGCAGGTAGAACAACTTCGCGCTGCCGGAGCCGAAATCAAGGCCGCAAAGACCGCTTATCTGCCCACCCTGAGCTTCGATGGCTTCGGCGGCCTGTCCCGCTCCAATGGACAACAAAATCAGGGAGACCTAAATCAGGGACCGTCAATTTACTCTCCGAATCAGGAGACATGGGATGCCAGACTCACGCTGACCTGGAATCTTTTTGATGGGTTCGCGCGCGAGAATCGCCTGGCCCGGGCGAGGACCGATCAGAAGCAGGCTGCGGCGCAGATCGATACCATCCGCAATCGAGTGGAGAATCAGGTTTGGGCCGCCTACTCCACCGCACGCACCGCTCTTCGCCAGCAGAAAGCCGCCGCCGCGCTGCTGGCCTCCGCCACCGAGTCCTACGACGCGGCGCTGCAGTCGTACAACTACGGGGTCCGGAGCCAGATCGACGTGGTGTCTGCGCAGCGCGCTCTCGCTGTGGCCCGCACCGCCGATGTGAATGCGCGCACGCAATTGTTGACCGGCGTCGCCGCGTTGGCCTTTCAGACCGCGGATCTGCTTCACACGAAAGGTCCATAACATTGATGGGATCGGGAATGAATTCGCCGTTTCGCCGAACCACTGGCCGGGCCGTGAAAGCCGCGACCGTATTCGCTGTGCTGCAATGCGCGGCAGCGTGCTCGCGTGCTCCCACCTTCAATATTCTTGGTGCGTTCTTTCCCTCGTGGATACTGTGCGGCGTCATCGGCATCGTGCTTACCGTTATCACGCGATTGCTCTTTGTGCGCATCAAGTTGGAGCCGCTGCTGACGCCGTTGATCGTGGTCTATCCCTGCCTGGCCTTATTTTTCACATTCACTCTTTGGCTGCTGTTCTTCAGCTGATTCCGAAAGGAGAAGTGATGCCCGAAAACGACCCCCCGCCGCCCATATCCCCGCGTGTCGGCAGAATCGTGAGCATTTCCATCGTCGCCAGCGCGTTGATTACCGGACTGCTGGTGATCGCTGAGACCGACCGATATCCGCGCACCGATGACGCTGAGGTCTTCGCCAACTTCATCGGCATCGCGCCGCAGGTCGACGGCCCCATTACTCAGCTCGCAGTGCAGGATAACGCCTTTATCAAACAGGGCGAGTTGCTCTTTCAGATCGATGCCCGCCCGTATGAATATGCGCTCGAGAAGGCCAAATCTGACCTCAGCACGCTCGAGGGACAGATCGTCGACCAGCGCAGAACCATTGCATCCCAGGTAAGCGCCGTAGGAGCGTCCCGCGCGAATACCGACAGCGCTACCGCGAATGTCGACCGAGCCGCGGCCGCGGTGAACGAGGCCAAGGCAAATGTCGCCAACGCCAAGGCTGCCCTCGACAGTGCCAACGCCGAACTGCTCTACACCACCAACAACTATCACCGCATCGAGCCGCTGCTGGCCAAGCAATTCGTAACCGTCGATCAGGTAGAACAGTCCCGGACCGCCGTCACTTCAAGGCAGCAAGCCGTCGAACAACAGCGCGCGCAAGTCCTTCTCGCCGAAGCGCAGGTGCAGTCCGCCCAGGCTGCCCTTGAGCAGGCGAAGGCGGTAGTCGAACAAAGCCATATGCAACTCGACCAGTCGAAACACAGCGTGCTCACCCTCGAACCGCTCACCGGGCAGCTGGAAGGACGGGCCGCCGCAATCCGCACCGCCGAATACAACTTGAACAACTGCCGAGTCCTGGCGCCATTCGACGCGCGAGTCACGAACCTTACCATCTCCAATGGCGCCTATGCCCACACCGGCCAGCAAGTCTTCACCTTGATCGACACTCGCGTCTGGTGGGCCGTCGCCAACTTCCGCGAAACCCAGCTTCGCCATGTCCGGCCGGGAATGCGCGCTTACGTCTACGCTCTCTCCAGACCAAATATCCGCTATGACGCCGTGGTCGACAGCGTCGGCTTTGGAGTTCAGCCTGACTCAACTCTGATCGGATCGTTCATCCCCGCAGGGTTGCCGGACGTGCAGCGCTCACTGAACTGGGTGCACCTGGCCACACGTTATCCTGTGCGCGTGCGTATCAACGCGCCGGAGGCCGAGCCCTTTCGCCTCAGCGAATCCGCAGTCGTGATCATTCGAGGCGACGACCCTGGAAGGACGCGCTAGTCATGGCTTCACGAGGCGAAGCTCTGCCCGCAGTAGCCGCGGCGTCGTCGAGCACCATCGACCACGGCGGCAAATGGTTCTGGGATTTTCTCAAAAAAGAGCTGGCTCCGTATCCGGAGAGGGCATGGGTCGTTGGCCGAATGACCATCTCGGCCACCATCGTGATGGTGCTGGTGATGACCTTTCGCATTCCCGGCGGCTTCCAGGGCGCCATCTTTGCTCTCCTAATCAGCCGCGAGAATCCCAAGGAGACCTTCCTCTCCGGATTCCGGATCGCAGTGGCCTACCTGATTGGCACTGTATACGTAGTCTTCACCATCCGGATTTTGATTGGCGATCCGCTGACCCACTTCCTTTGGGTTGCAGGCACCGTCTTCCTCTTCTTTTATCTGCTGCGCATCATTGTCGATTACGGAACCGGGGGGCCGCTGGGCTTCGCGGCATTGGGAGCCATTTCCCAGTGGGATGACAACACGCTCAATGTAGAAACGCGATTGGAGAACACCCTATGGCTGGCCGGTGTGGTCCTTCTCGCGGTGGTGGTGACGATCGTTGTCGAATATGTCTTCAGCCGGGTGCATCCAACCACCGACCTCACCGAAGGCATTGAGGCCCGCATGCGGACAGTGGAAAATGTCCTGCGGTCTGCGGCGACCGGGCGCCCTCTCGAGACTGAGTGGGAGAAAAGGCTTTCGCAGTATGTGGCTGTTGGCATATCGAGGCTTCGCAGGCTCATCCTGCGATCCGATTACAGCCCCCGCTTCAAGGAGCAGATGAGCACGGTGATTTCCCTGGTGGGACGTTTGGTAGACATTGCAGCCAGCTTCCGCCTGGCCCTCGCCGAGCGCACCCAGCCTATGGACGCCGCCGACCAATCACGATGCCTCCGCTTGGCCGACCAGATTGCCGCACTCCACGGGAACCTGATGCTGCGGCAACTCCCCGTCAAAATTGAGAGAGCTTCGCAGGAAGAGCCATCGAACCTGCCCTTTCTGCAGACGATGGAGACGACAGTTGCGCTCATTCCCAGCGCCTTCGCGCGGTCGCAATCGATACAAGCTTTCATCGCCGTGCCTTTGGACGAAGAAGGCCCGGTCCCCGTGTTCGTCGGCGACGCATTGTCCAACCCCGCCCACGTGCAATTCGCCTTGCGTGGCACGCTTGCGTCCATGGTCTGTTACATCGCTTACACGGCGTTCGACTGGCCCGGGCTCAGTACTTCGGTAATCACGTGTTTCATCACCGCGCTTTCCACTATCGGCTCATCGCGGCAGAAGCAAGTCTTGCGGCTGGCCGGCGCGTTGATCGGCGGCTTCATCTTCGGCATGGGTGCGCAGGTATTTGTGCTTCCCTATCTCGATACCATTGCCGGCTTCACTGTGTTGTTTGCGGTTGTAACCGCCGTCGCCGCATGGATTCAGACTGCGTCCGCAAGGCTCTCCTATCTTGGCGTGCAGCTCGCCCTCGCGTTTTACCTGATTAACCTCCAGGAGTTCACCATCCAGACTTCGCTTTCCATCGCTCGCGATCGCGTTTTCGGAGTTCTGCTCGGCCTCGTCTCCATGGGGATCTTCTTTGACCTCCTGTGGGTAAGGAACCCCCTGGCTGAGATGCAGGCCGTCTTCGCCCGCAATCTGGAGATGTTTGCGGAACTCGCCGAACAGTTGCTGGAGCAAGACCAGATCAAAGCAATTAAGCGGATTCGCCAGTTGCGCGATCAGCTCAATGCCGGGTTTCAGGCAGTGATCGCAGAATCTGACGCGGTTCTTTTGGACTTCGGCCCCGCGCGTCAGCAAAAGCTGCAAATTCGCGAAGACATCCGGCGATGGCAGCCTACCATCCGCACGCTACTGGTGGTGCAAGTCACCTCTGCGCAATACCTCGCGCAAAAACCGCTCACGGATCTACCCGAACCCATCGCCCAGGCTAGCGTCGCGTTCGAAAGGGACCTTGCTCAGGTGATGCGTGCCCTGGCGAATGAGGTGAGCGGGAAGCCTGCTGACGCGGTTCCCGACATTCGCCTATCCGCCTCGCAGGTGCAACAAGAAATCCACCGCTACTACCAGCACCTCGGCATTCCGGCCTCTGCCCAGGCATCCGATGTGATGAGTCTCACAGAGAGTCTCGCATCGATCCTTGCGCCGCTCTACCAGGATATCCACACAACGATCGCCGCCCACAAGCAAGTCATCGGCGGCCTCCCACAATCCAGGCTGGGAGAGGCTTGATCCTGACACATCAATGCGCCCCAGCATTCATCCTTTAAATATCTGGGCACACCGCGCTAGACAGGTGTTAGAATCCATGCCAAGAAGGGAGATTCCAGTGTCCAATCCCTTTCGCAACAACCCACGTTCTACTGCGGATGCCAGCTTTCATCGAACTCTAGGCGAAAGAGACGCCTACGACGCAGGGCATAGAGAGCAATGCGGCCCCGTCTGCACCTTTGTCGCAATACTTTTCGGCGTTATCGGAATACTTCTCTTCGGTGCAGTCTTGGCATTCATCGTCCACGTTTGGTTCACCGAGCACCCTCATTGGGTCTGGTAGCCATCATGGATTTGTCAAAGCCATAACTGCGTCTAGAATGCTTGACACCGCCGACATTGTCAGAGATGCGCTGTTTCGCCGAACAACAGCAGGTCAAGGATTCTTCGACATATTCTTGGGAGACTTCTTGTCTAGCGTAGAGAGCAACAACTGTGCCGACGGAGGCGCGGGCACTGCGTGGTCGAACACAATGGCCTTCGCGCTTACCTCTTTTCCGTAGAGCTTCTTGTTGGCGTCGTTGTCCGGACGAAGAGTCGACCCGGCAAGGGAGATTCCAGCAAACAGTCCCCGAGCGCGAGAATAGGAAAGAATCTCGGCCCGCAGGGTTACGTCGGTTTCCGCCGAAGCGTTCCGTCCCACCGGACCTGCCGCAGCAGAAACATCACCTCCCAGTTTGACCTTGCTGGTAAGGATGTTCTCGGCTGATCGAGGGCTCATCAGCAGCAATACGAAGTCAGTGGCCTGCCCACCCAACTGCAAGCCAAAACTACCACCCTCAAGTGCCATCATCGTGGGAGCACTCCACCTGCCCTGGAAGTCTTTGCCACCTCTGCAAGTCATCACACCCCGACCGTAACTCCCGCCAATTCCGATGGCAAATTTGAGCACGGAAGGTAAAACGACAATACAGTCTGCTTTGTCGATGACGCTCTGTGGAATGTCGTCGGGAATGTTCATAATTTCTTGCGCGACCTTCCCGGCGTTCTGGACGCGATCCTCTTCTTTATCTTGCCCAAGGGCGGGCAAAGCAATCACACCAATCAAAATTACCGCTACCCAAGGTGTCTTCATAGGTTGCCCCCTTTTAAAAATTCTAAACCTTAAACTTCAGCATCATACTAGATAAATCGACATTTTCTGAAAGTGGGTGTTCCCCCGGTCGCAGCGCTTCGACCAACCGGGGGAACTGATGCAACATGACATTTCTTGTACTTCTTGCCACTCTCGCATGGACACGGATCATTGCTACCAAGCTTGCCTCGCTCGGCAACATCGCGCAATTAGTTGTTGGTCAATGAGTGAAATGGCGATGTTACGACAATCATTCACCTGCACCGATGGATTGCAAGGAGCGCATATCACGCAGACTGACCCCATCCCGATACTCGACCAGATCTAACGAATGGCTGTCTTCGCCGCTGGTTTCGGTTACGAGACCAGTTCTCCCGCCGCCGAGGTCGACTACGTTAATTAAGGTAGGAAGCACACTCACGAGACCCGCGTACAGAGACGTACGTTGTTCCAATGCCAGTATGTGGAGTGTCGGGGACGGCGCAATCCACGCTCCGAGCGCATATACAGTTTTCCAGCTTTCAGTCTGTTCCTCCCCCGAACTCCAAGCCACTCTGGCATAGTATCTCAAGGTTCCGTCTGCCAAACGGAAAGCTTGTGCGACAAATGTTGGCGAAATGTTCTCTGCCTGCTGGCGTTCGGATTGGGTTGCCGTACTCTTAATGCGCTCATTGAGAAGTGCGAGGATTTGCTTTTGGATGTCAAACTGCACAGGCTCACCTTGAATACCGGCGCACACCGCGTTCGGGTTTGGGGCGGGTTTCGACTTGCCAGCGGCTAGCTCCCGATGCGGTCGCAAAACATAGATGTCCTTGCTGAGGTACATCAAGTCCTGCTCGTTCACCGTCACCAACGCCCCGATGAAAGAATCATTACCTGTTCCTTCATCGCCCTCGGACCCAACCAGCGTCGTTAGTGTGACCGTGGCTACCGTGCCGTAGTCCAGAAGCAAGTCGAACTTATCACCCAAGGCAAAGTGTTCTGCGCCGGGCAGCTTGAGAAATTGAGCTATGTAGTCGGACGGAAGCTCGACGGGCCCAAAGAAGCCGCCGACCGCGGGGTCCACCATTCTTTTGGCGGTCGCGGGAACTGTGCCATTGAACTTTACCGCGTCGAAATAAACAATCACCCGGTTCCCGTCGTATCGCCCGGCCAGCCAGAACCGCTCGGGCTGCTTCTGGGCGGGAGCCTTAGCGCAGAGCATCGCGGTGATTCCAATTGTCAAAAAAACCGATTGTTTCAGCAAAGGCTTAAATTGATAAAGAAGAGCTATCATTGGAACATTCTTCGAGTTCTGTTGGGCTTCCGCTAGGTCACTGACGTAATCAGGCAATTACACTCAAAACCCCGGTCAATGAGTGTAATGGGGATGTTACGTCAACTAGCCTTGCGGCGAACGACCCACACGTATCCCAATATCCCGCCGAGTGAACCATAAACGGCTGCGCTCAAAGGAGCTAGACCCAACAACACCGTCCCGAGCGAGGGGTCAACCGTAATGGTCAGGGCACACGCTGGGCAAACGAAAAAAACGAGCTGGGGGCTAGGGGGCGAGTTGTGTGCGAAGGACAGCCCCACAACCACGAGATAAGAAACGACGGCAAACCCTCCCAGCAGTTTGATGGGAACCAACGAAGGTTTGCCCGGTTCGATCTTGAACGCCTGCTCAACCCACGAGCCGGGTAGTAGCGCGATAAAAACAGCAACTCCTCCTAGCGCCATCAATGTTGTCGAAAATAGCGACCAGCTTCCGTGGGACGCTGGATCAAGTCCTCGCAGCGCAAAGTAAATTCGACTCAGCGCGAGCGAGATGAGCCCACACACCAACAACGCAAAGCGGGACGGAATTCCAATCAAGCTACTCGTCATGCGGGGAATTTTAGCAGCACTCCCGTTTGCTGCGGAGTAGCTCTCGCAATCAAGCGCTTTCACTCATTGACCTGATGATGAGTGTAACGGGGATGTTTCAACAGTTAGGGCCTAGGTTGCATTGGTTTGGAGGCAGCCACATCTGAGGGAGCCAACAGAAGCGACACCGCAGCGAGGAGCGCCACTGCCAGCCCAAACGCGCCGACGTGCCTGATTGGTACAGCCCACTGGGGCAGTAGCTTCTCAAGCGGCAGTAGGAGAATATCTAGGAACCACCCCATCATAAAGAAGCGCTCTTGCCCCGCAGTGCCGCGAACAAACCAGAATCCGACCCAACACAAGTAACAGCAGAAAGCGACATTCACGGCGATCAGAGGCCAGCCGTGTAGCACAAAATCTAGTGGTAACAGCCATCCAGTTTGTGTATGCCCCCAATGCAGAATTTTCAGCGCAAACACGAACGCAGTCAGACCGAGTGCCACTGCGGCTCTCACGCGGGTTGTGAGTAGCGCTGTTGGATGCGATTGCTTCAAGTCCTGCCCCTTAAACTGGAAGGTCCTATTATCAGCCTAACTCCTACTTGTTGAGAACAGGCGATTACACGTTTTGACCTTCGCGGGTTGGGGCCTTTCCTCGCAATTTCCAAACGAATTGAACACAAATTAAGACACAAGTTATCCGCCGACGTTGCTAGGTGACTGAACAAG
>DASRWO010000299.1:0-18718 GCA_035654555.1 Candidatus Deferrimicrobiaceae bacterium
TCGAAACCCTCCGCCAGCACAGCTTTCAGGCTTATCTGGTGGGCGGGTGTGTGCGTGATCTTCTGCTGGATCGCGAACCTACGGATTTCGATGTCGCGACCAGCGCAACGCCCGCCCAAGTGATGAAGATTTTTCCCGACACGTACGCCGTCGGAGCGCAATTCGGAGTCGTGCTGGTGCCGCTTCCAGGAGGGGAGAATACTCGCGAGGACGAAAACGAAGAATCGAAGACCAACACTGTCGAAGTGGCAACCTTCCGCAGCGATCTTGGATATTCGGACGGCCGCCATCCCGATCAAGTCCGATTTAGTCAGGATCCCCGGGAGGATGCCGCACGCCGCGACTTCACCATCAACGGCATGATGCTTGATCCCGTAAGCAGCGAAGTGCTCGACTTCGTTGGCGGCCAAAATGATCTGAAAGCTGGCATCGTCCGCGCCATCGGCGAACCGGAACGGCGTTTCGCCGAAGATAAGTTGCGCATGCTGCGTGCGGTTCGCTTTGCTGCGCGTTTTGAGTATGAAATCGAAGCGGAGACGCTGATCGCTATAAAACGCTTCGCCGATGAAATCAAATTGGTTTCGCGCGAGCGGGTTCGCGATGAACTGACCAAGATGCTCACGGAAGGCCACGCTCGACAGGCCATCCTTCTGCTCGACAAAACTGGTTTGCTCAAGGAAGTCCTGCCGGAGATCTCGGCCATGAAGGGAGTTCGGCAGCCGGCTGAGTTCCATCCCGAAGGCGATGTCTTTATTCATACCTTGCTGGCGCTGGACAATCTGCCGCATCCTTGTCCGCCCACGCTGGCCTGGGGCGCTCTGCTTCACGATGTGGGGAAGCCGGCAACTTTCCGTGTCGCGCCCGATCGCATCCGTTTCGATGGCCACGTGGAAGTCGGCGTAAAGATTACCGAGGAAATCTGCGATCGTCTGCGGTTCTCCAAACATGACGCCGCCCAGATGCTTGCTCTGGTCGATAATCACATGCGCTTTGGCGACGTCACGCGCATGAAAGAGTCGACGCTGAAGAAGTTCATGCGGCTGCCCGGCTTCGATGAGCATCTCGCTCTGCACCGCGCCGATAGCCTCGCCAGCCACCGTAATCTCAGCACGTATGAATTTCTCCAGAAAAAGATCACCGAAATTCCGCCACCGAACATTCGCCCCGCCCCCCTGATCACCGGCAACGATTTGATCGCCCTGGGATACATTCCGGGCCCAAGGTTCCGCGAAATTCTGGACGCCGTGGAAGACGCTCAACTCGAAGGGCAATTCGATTCGCGCGAAGCAGCTATCGAGTTCGTCGAGCGCGCGTTCCCGCTTTGAGTGCGCGGTCGAGCTGATAGCCACGCGCCAGCCCATGGAATGCTAAAATCTGACTTTCCGCCGGAGGATATCTGTGGAGCAAGCTGGCTCGGGATTAGAAACAATTGTGCTGGGCTCGCTGCGCCGTGCTCCGTACGCTGAAGCACCGTTGCTCGCGTGGCCATTGGTTTGCGGCTCCGCCGTGGCCGAACGTACGCGGGCTGTGCAGTTTTCCAATGCGGTCCTCAGTGTTGAAGTTCCCGATGCTGGATGGAGGCGCGAAATGCAGAGCCTCGCTCCCCGCTATGTCGCGGCAATGAACCGTTATGCCGGACAGAAGGTAGAGAGAATTGAATTCGTGATTCGGCAGGGGCAACTAGCAGGTCAACTCGGATGAAGGTCACAGAGAAGGACGTGAGCTACGTCGCCGATCTCGCCAACCTGGAACTTTCGCGGGACGAGCAGGTGGCTATGGTTCGTGATCTGAACTCGATTCTCGGTTACATCGACAGACTCAATCAACTCGATACGTCGAATGTTGAGCCCATGGCACAGGTGTCGGATCGTTATGGCCTCGACGAATCCAAACAGGGTAGCGAGAGATTCGCCTATGCGAACCGCGAGGATATACCCGAGGGATTGCGCAAATCGTTGACTCGAGACGCGGCCCTGGCAAATGCACCGGACGCTGACGGAACATTCTTTCGAGTGCCAAAGGTTATTGAAAGATAGTTGACGTTGCCGATTATAGATTACGAAAACAAATACCCCTCTGATATCTCTTAAGTCATCAGCTCATCCGGAAATGGACCTGACTCAACTCACCATCGACGCCGCTCGCTCCTCCATTCAAGAGCGCAAGACAACTGCGCTCGCGCTCACCGAAGCGCACTATGCTCGCATTCAACAAGAGGACGAACAGATCGGCGCCTACCTCACCCTGTGCAGAGAGCGCGCTTTGGAACAGGCGGATCGCATCGACCGCATGGCCGCGGAAGGCAAGTCCTTGCCGCCGCTGGCCGGCGTGCCCGTTAGCATCAAAGACGTGATGAGCACGAGGGGGGTGCGCACGACCGCAGGATCCAAGATGCTCGGCAACTACGTTCCGCCCTACGACTGCACTGCGGTCGCGCGCATGGAAGCTGCCGGCGCCGTCATTCTGGGCAAAACCAACTGCGATGAATTTGCCATGGGCTCCTCGAACGAGAATTCGGCATTTCATCCCGTGCGCAATCCGCGCAATTTGAGCCGCGTGCCGGGCGGTTCATCCGGAGGCTCGGCAGCTGCCGTTGCCGCAAATATGGCGGTAGTTGCGCTGGGTTCCGACACAGGAGGTTCGATCCGCCAGCCAGCCGCATTCTGCGGCGTTGTCGGATTGATGCCCACCTACGGACGCGTCTCCCGTTACGGCCTGATCGCGTTTGCCTCTTCGCTCGATCACATCGGGCCACTGGCTAAGACGGTGAAGGACGCGGCAATCGTGTTGCGCACTATCGCAGGCCGCGATCCGATGGACTCCACATCGGCCAACCTACCCGTGCCGAATTATCCGTCCGAACTGGAAGGAACCGTCCGCGGATTAAGAATAGGTGTGGCCAAAGAGTATTTCGGAGAGGGACTGGACGATGCAGTTCGCCACGCCGTGGAGTCGGCAATCGACAAGCTGCGAAGCTTAAGCTGTGAAATCGTGCCCGTTTCGTTGCCGCACACGCCCTATGCGATTCCAGCCTATTATCTGATCGCAACTGCGGAAGCGTCTTCGAACCTGGCCCGCTATGACGGTGTTCGCTACGGCTATCGCGCCGCGGGTGTGAAGTCGCTTTCGGAAATGTACCGCCGCAGCCGCGATGAAGGTTTCGGAGCAGAGGTAAAACGGCGAATCATGCTCGGCACCTACGCGCTGAGCGCAGGCTATTACGACGCATATTACTTAAAAGCGCAGAAGGTGCGCACTCTGCTCACTCGCGATTTCGAAGAAGCCTTCCGCAAAGTGGATGCTATCGTCACCCCGACCAGTCCAACCCCTGCGTTTCGCTTGGGTGAGAAGTCAAACGATCCGCTGGCCATGTATCTGGCTGACATTTACACGGTGACCGCTGACCTCGCAGGCATTCCAGGAATTTCAATTCCATGCGGAGTCACAAAAGATAAATTGCCCATCGGCCTGCAGATTCTGGGGAAGCACTTCGACGAAGCCACAATACTGCGGCTGGCAAACGCTTATGAGCAGGCTGCCTAGAGCGCTTCGTAGTAGCAGTCTCCAGCGCAAGCGCGGCAGAGCACCTTACCTTCCCTGCGCACTTCTCTGCGGAAGTTGATCCCTTCGCCGCAGGCCTCGCAAACCACGCGCTCACCTTTGTATCCGGGAAATTCTTCCGGCGGCAACTCGACCTTTACCCACTGTGTGGCGAACAGATCGTCGTCAGCGATTTCACGATAAGCCAACATCTGCTGCTGATTCTTATCCGCAATTTCAGGATGCATCTGCCGCGCAAGATTCTTGGAGGATTCCTTGGCCGCGATTCGGATTGCCTTGCCAGTGCTCACATCCAAAAACGTAGCCGCAACTTTTCCCCAATCGCGAAACTTCAGCGCACGCTTTCCTAAACGGCATCCGGTTACCACCGCAACCGCATCGGTAGCGCAGCGATCGATCTCGACGAAGGTGACGAGCCGCTTCCGGTCTTTGCTGTGAGGATCATCGATGCCGAGTCTGATCAGACCTAGCATCGCCAACCGCACACCGAGCACCTGGCCGGCGCAGAGATGCCCATGGGCCTGTTCGGCATCGCAAAGATATTCGTCCAGAGACTTCATAAGAGAGCCGTTAGCGTTTAGCTGTCAGCTTTCAGCTTACCACCGGATTGAACTACTTTCTTCTCCAGCGAACGCCGTCCTTTGTATTCTCAATGATGATGCTGGCGCCCGTAAGTTCCGCTCGCAGGGTGTCGGAAACCTTGAAGTTGCGGGCGTTCCGGGCTGCTCCCATCTCGGCAATTTTCTTTTCGATATCGGCGTCCGAAAGATGACTGGATTGCACAGCCTCCCGCAGTTCCGAGCTGATATCTTTTTCTCGGCCTTCGGTCGAAGCCCAATCAAAAACTTGTTTCATCTTTGGGCCGTCGTCATCTTTGATCACGGCAAAAATCTCGTCGAACTTCTCCAATGCGGCGAGAAAAACTGAAACATCATCCTGCCTGATTTCCTGTGCATGGAGAGCCGCGTTGGCGCGGCGCACCATTTCAAAAATGGCAGCTTGTGCTTGCGCCGTGTTGAGGTCATCTTCTAGAGCCGCCCTTAGCCGGTCAATCGTCTCCTTCCCCCGCGCTTGCATTTCCGCATTGCTGCCAGAGGCAAAACTCGCGGAGATCAACCGCTGCCGGAAATTGCGTAAACGTTCTACTGACACGGCCGCTTGCTTCAGCCCGTCAAAAGTGAAATTGAGTTGATTGCGGTACGGCACAGAGGTCAGCAGATAGCGGATTGACGATGGTTTATGTCCCTTCAATACCAGGTCGCGCAAGGTATAGAAATTCCCCAGACTCTTCGACATCTTCTCGCCTTCAACCAGCAGAAAGCGAACGTGAAACCAGAATCGGGCGAAGGTCTTTCCCGTCAACGATTCAGATTGAGCGATCTCGTTTTCGTGATGCGGGAAAATAAGGTCTTCTCCGCCCGCGTGCAGATCAAAAGTCTCCCCCAATTCCTCCATCGACATCACAGAACACTCCAAATGCCACCCAGGGCGCCCTGGTCCAATCGATGAATCCCAGAAAGCCTCGCCCGGTTTGGGTGCTTTCCACAACGCAAAATCCCGCGCGCTGTCTTTGTCATACTCGTCAACATCCACGCGCGCGCCATCCAGCATTCCTCCGAAATCCTTCTTCGAAAGCTTCCCATACTGCGGAAAGCCGGAAATACGAAAGTAGTAAGACCCATCTTCCGTGCGGTAGGCAAGATCCTTCTCGACGAGTTTCGCGACGAACTCAGCCATCTTCGCGATATGTTCCGTTGCGCGCACCAGGATAGGCTGCTCGACGCCAATCATGGCGGAGTCTTCCAGAAATGCTTTCTCAAACTTCGCGGTATATTGCTGCACGCTCACTCCGTCGCGCGCAGCGTTGGCAATGATCTTGTCGTCCACATCCGTAATGTTCATCACGTAACGGACTTTGTAACCCGACTGGCGCAGAAGTCTTTGTAGCAGGTCAACAGCGATAAAGCTCCGGAAGTTCCCGATGTGGCCGTAGCCGTAGACGGTTGGCCCGCAGGCATACATGCGAACTTCGCGGTCGCGAAGCGGAATAAATTCCTCGACCTGGGAGGACATGGTGTTGTGGAGGCGTAGGGCCATAGGATGATTGAGCGCCTGAGACGAACTTTCAATTCTAGGGGGACGCGCGAAAGGGGGTCAACTGGCGGTTATATCGGCGGAAGCATGTTGTGTTAGTTCCTGGGAATTCATCCGCAGCCGGTGTTGCACCAGAAAAACATAATGCAGTGCGGAAATAATGGTGAAGGCAAATGTCGCGCGCAGAAAGACCGTCCGCGTAATCCACACCCAACGTTGCGGTCGCAGACTAAGCAGCATCACGAAAAAAACGGCGGCGATCTGCGAAAAAGTATTCGCTTTCCCGAAGATACTAGGCCGGAAGTTTCGCAGGCCGGCTATCGCGAACAGCACCGCACTCGCTGCCAGAATAGAAGTATCGCGGCTGAAAACCAGCACGGTAAACTTCCACGGAATCTTGTGCAAGATGGAGAGGACTAAAAACAAGGTGCTCAACAAAAGCTTATCCGCGATGGGATCGAGATATTGGCCGAGCAAAGTTTGCTGGTGCAATTTACGGGCCAACAACCCATCCAGGCCATCGCTAAAGCCGGCAATTACGAATAAAACCAACGCCCACAAATAGCGCCCTTCCACCAGTTCGATTACGATGAACGGGACGAAAACCATCCGCAGCATCGTGAGTTGGTTGGGCGCAGTGAAGATCTCCGAAACCTTCATGCCGGTTCCTTCTTCGGAAGAACCGTCGAACGAACTGCGCTTACAGCAGCATTACCGCTAGCGCCCACCAGCGCAGAGGCCAGCATCGCAGCCGGATCATGACCCGTCTTGGCCGAAAAGCGCTGTGAAAGCGAAGGCAAATTGCCATTGGCCAGATCAAGCTCTACCCGTTCGATGCGATGCATGGGAAAGAAAACGACAGCCGGACTGAACGATTCGCCATCTCTCACCATGGCCACAAAATCTTCGAACGAAGCCAACTCAATGCCACTCAGGCTGAGTCCCTCTGGCGCCAGGGATAGAATCATGCCCCAGAATTTGTCTCTCGGATTCCCCAGGGTTACAACCACCATGGACCCGGGTAAGAAAGGATCGCGGCGCGTGCGTTCGGAATTAGCCTGTTGCGTCTGAGAGTTTCCCTGCATAAATGATTGTCGCTGCCACGGCGGGAAGTTTGCAACTAGCAAAGACAATTCATTCGAGAATCAGATATGCGGGCCAAGCCTAGGGAGCGCTATGACCAGCACACTGCAACACTCCCAGATAAGCGCTCCACGGGCCGACCGCATCACGATACTGCTGGGCCATCACCCGGGAGAGTTGATGCAAATGAGTGAGGTCATGAACCGCCCACGTCGCCAGAAGCTCCGATAGCGTCACCACACCCAGCGCTGGATGCCGGCCTCGCCGCGTAAAGTCTCCCTGCTGCAGATTCAGCTCCCGCAGTGCCGTCAGATTCTCGCTACGCAAGCGCGCGAAATCGTCCAGCAACTGCTCAAGAGACTTGCCTTGACTCTCTTTCACCTGCGCAAAGCGGTCAAAGGGATCAAATGGCCTTGCTTCCCCGTTCTGCAAGATGATCCGCACCCGCGGCATCCAGTCGGTGCGCTCTCCGACGATCAGATGGCCCACGATATCAAAAGCGCTCCACGTATCCTTTCCTTCGTTGCAGCGCACCCATTTGCCAGGCAGCCCGCGCAACATTGCGTCTACGGTTGCTGGAGTGCGCGTAAGAACTGCGGTGGCCTCGGTCAAACTGAAATCCGTCAAATTTCCCATGCTCACGTAGATGCGCACTTGACGGTTTCGACTCCACGAGGAAACAACTTGCGAAAGACGTGTTCGCAAATTTCCACGATTTTTCGGACAGCTGAATCACGCTGGATACATACCCGCAAAGGCCTGATGCCAAAGAAGAGCCATGCTCGAAGCCGCGTGGTAAAATTGCCGTTGGCCCCGTAGGAATGTCTGTCGCGGCTAGTGCGAAAAAGAGTGTAGGCGCGTAGCTCAGTTGGTTAGAGCGCTACCTTGACACGGTAGAGGTCGCTGGTTCGAGTCCAGTCGTGCCTACCATATTTACTAATTACTTCCAGCCTCAAGCCGAGAATGACTGCGTCAATCGCTTGGCGACGATTCGTCGGCGCGCCTGTCTTTGGATGTATACGGCTTACAGGTAGTCCGTCGCGTCCCACCATGGCCAGTATGAATACGCGTAGGGTGGTCAATACCAGAAGGGAGCCCACCCAAAGCCAAGGCCCCAACCCCAGCCGCAGCAATCCCAGCCCCAACCGAAGCCGGAGTAACCCCAGCCGCCCCGCCCGCCGTAACATACGGGATTGGTTTTGCTCGCCGTGAGAAGAGCGAGGTAGCGCGCAATAATTGTTACGACGGTGGTATGAATAGCGACGTTGCGACAGTAACCGACCAAATCAGCACGCATTATCTCGTCGTTCGGGGTTCCGGCGGACACGTTGAGAACTTGGCCCGAGCGCAGATTCCTTCAGCCTTTGATGGATGGTAGTGTCCTAATTCAGATTAGGACACTACCTGATGCATGTCTGGCTTGACTTTCCCGCAGCCGGGAGTATCGTAGTGGCGTTCAGCCCAGCCCAAGTTCTGGACGGCTGTTTAAGCTTCGACTGATCCGGTGGCGTTTCCGACTACGAAACAAAGCAGCCTGTTACCCCGCGCGCGCATTCCAACCTAAAGGGAGGATCTTTTATGGCCGCGAACCCCATTCCAATCTCAGAATTGAACCTGGAAACGGTAAGAAATTCCGAAGAAACTATTGTTCACTGCGCCGGCAAGATCAATTCGAGTACCACTGCTCTGCTGCAGACGACGGTCCGCAGTCTCATCCCCGAAACCAAATGTGTTGTGCTCGACTTTACCGATGTGAGCTATATGGACAGCTCTGGCCTTGGTGCGATCGTCGGCCTTTACTTGTCGGCTAAGCGGCAGCATTGCAGGCTAAAACTGGTCAATCTGAACCAGCGCCTGCAGGAGTTGTTCCGACTCACGAAATTGGCTTCCGTGTTCGAGGGCCACGAAGACTACCTCGGCTTCACTCCTGATTAGCAGCCGCGCTCAGCAGCCAGGCATTGTTTTTCGGATTGGCTAGACAACAGCACGCCCTGGTTGCCGGCCCCGTTTCTCGCGCGCTCTTTGCGCGATGGGTATCGACGAAAACGAATGCCTCGCAGAATGTTATCCTAGTTGGGATTCACACCCAACGAGGCTGTACCCTTTCATGTCCAATCCAAGCATTTCCAATCAAAGCATTCAGGAATCCCAATCCACGCCTGAAACCACAGAGTCATTCAGCGAGTTGTTCTCGCTATACGAAAAGAGCCATGCGAGCAAGCGCAATGAAGACGGTAATAAACAACTCGAAGGCACAGTTGTCGCTGTCTCCGCCGATTCTGTAATCCTCGATATCGGGTTCAAGAGCGAAGGCATCCTGCCGCTGACAGATTTCCAAAACGCGGGCGAAACCGCGAAGCCCGGCGACAAGCTGCTGGTTTCGGTCAAGGGCCGTAATCCCGAAGGCTACTACGAACTCACCCGCGCCAAAGTCGATCGCCCGAAAGACTGGTCCGCACTGGAAAAAGCATTCGCCGAGAAGGCGACGATCGTCGGCACAGTAACGGGCGTGATTAAAGGCGGCCTCAGCGTTGATGTGGGAGTGCGCGCCTTCATGCCCGCGTCGCGCAGCGGAGCGCACGATGCCTCCGAAATGGAAAAATTGGTGGAGCAGGAAATCCTCTGCCGCATCATCAAGCTCGACGTCGCGGATGAAGACGTTGTAGTCGACCGCCGTGCAGTGGTCGAAGAGGAAGAGCGTTCCGCAAAAGATCGCCGCTATTCGGAAATGAAAGAAGGCGACAACGTCAGCGGCACGGTGCGCACCCTTACTGATTACGGAGCTTTCATCGATCTCGGCGGAGTCGACGCCCTGTTACATGTAAGTGACATCGCATGGAGCCGCGTGAGCAAGCCAGCGGACGTCCTTTCTGTGGGCCAGACGATCGAAGCGAAAGTGCTGAAGATTTCTTCCGACGCAGACAAGCGGCGCATTTCCGTAGGCATGAAGCAGTTGCTGCCGCAGCCCTGGGATGGCGTTGCCGGCAAATACAAAGTAGGTGAGCGTGTTCGCGGGACAGTTACCCGCGTCGCCGAGTTTGGTGCATTCGTTGAGCTTGAGCCCGGGATCGAAGGACTGATTCACGTTTCAGAAATGTCCTGGGGAAAAAAGCTAAGGAGCGCCAGCACGCTGGTGAAGCCGGGCGAAGTCGTAGATGCAGTGATTCTGGGAATCAGCGCCGCAGAACGGCGGATGTCACTGGGATTAAAACAGGCGCTGGGAGATCCTTGGGCCGATGCCGCCCAGAAGTTTGCCGCAGGTTCAGTCATCGAAGGTCCGGTGATCAGCATCACCAAGTTTGGAGCGTTCGTGCAGCTCGCCGAAGGCATCGACGGCATGATTCACATCAGCGATATGAGCGCGGAGAAGCGCATCAATCATCCCCAGGAAGTTGTGAAGGTCGGCCAACTCGTGAAAGCGCAAGTGCTCGCGATCGATACCGACAAGCGCCAATTGCGGCTGGGCATGAAGCAACTGGTCCCAAGCGGCCTCGATGAATACATCGCCGAGCACAAACAAGGCGACGTGGTGACGGGCCGCATTATGGAGATTTCAGGCAGTCAGGCGAAAGTGGAACTCGGCGAAGGCATTCACGCCAGTTGCCGCATGGATGCGGCAAGTCCCGCCGACAAGGGTCAGGGCGCAGCGTCGCCATCTTCGAAGCCCGATTTGTCTTCGCTGGGTTCGATGTTGCAAGCGCGTTGGAAGGGCGTCACTCCCGGCGGCAAAGCAAAATCCGAACCGGTCCAAGCCGGCCAAGTTCGCAACTTTACGATTACCGGGCTGGACCCCGGCGCCAAGAAAATACAATTAAAATTGGCGTGATTTTCAAGAGTCTGCCGGCCGACTCTAATCCATTTCCCGCATCTGGATCTCACCCGTTCTCATTCCGGCGCCGGCCGCCGCGGAAGGAGTGTTGCATTATTCGTCATCACTTGGCGAGCGGTTTCCCTTTCGTTCTGGCAATTACTTTGAGGGCGCAAACGAGAAGTTCAATCCAGTGGTGAAGACGAGATCATTCTTCTTCGTATCTATTGGTGGATTCGAGACGTAGATATCGGTGAACTGGTTCTGCCATCCCAGCCACTTGCTGATCTTGGTCACCGTGCCGAAGTCGAATTCTCCTTGATATTCGCCGGTGTCCGACAGATTGGGATAGAAATTGAACGTTTGTGTCACCACGGTCGACTTGCTGGCCTTGACCATTAACTGATCCCCCAGGGTCGCCGCGAGAAACCGGTTCGTCACTCCATAGGAGACGTAAGCGGGAGGAACTGTTACGGGTGTTAGCACCGCCCCATTCGAATAAGTTTCGTGGGTGTAGTTCAAACCGGCAAGCAGGTCCAATGTGGTTTTGTCGGACTTAATGGCATGGACTCCCAACCCACCGCCATACATGCCGCGCAGATCAAGATCCTGCAGCCCATTGCTCATAAAGTCTGCAGCTACGAAGCCGAATAGTCTTGGGTCGATATTGTGATCGTAGCGGATTCCCGCCGTAATCAAATCGGCCACGGTGCTGGGAGTGGCCAACTGATTATTGGTGTCGAGCGACGTCAAATAGATGATGGTCTTGTCGTTCTCGGTGGAATGAACCGCGTTGATCGCCAGCGCCAGGTTCGTGGTTTCACTGTTGCCGCGCGCCACTGAGAAACCCAAATTGACCCCGCCATTCCAGCCGTGAAGCAAACCAGGATGCATTGACTTGTCGTAGGCCAGCTGCTCGGCATCATTTCGCATCAGCACAACTTTTGCAGGAGGAACTTCTACCGTTCCACCGGCCTTAGTGGAGACTTCGATTTTTCCGTCGCTAGTGGTTACCGGGCCCACGACCGTTTTCTTGTCGGACGTGGTGACATGCAATTCTTTCTCGGTTGTAAGTTGCGTGATCGCCTCGAACTGCACGGTTACGTCTCCCGCATAATCGGTGTGCAGCACGAGGGTCTTGCCGTCGGATTTCACAACCGTGCCGCTCAGATGATCGCCATTCTTCAACGTGATCTGATCGGCAAAAACGGTTGAGGCAAATCCTAGAGAGGCAATGAGAGCGATCAATGCGGATTTACGCAACACAACGTACCTCCTGCTTTCAGAGTCAATTTTCAGAACAAAAATTTCACAGCTCAGATGCGATATCGGGAACCCGCGACTAAATGGAACAGACAGGAAATGACAACAAAGCGGCAATTGAATCCAAGAAGATTACTGCCCACGAAAGAAACTGCTATCAGGCCTTGGTTTCTTTATTCTCGGTGTTCTTGTTCTGATCGGTTGGAGGGGCAGGTGTGTCCTTCATGCCTTCCTTCAAAGCGCGTATCCCCTCGCCCAGCCCCTTGCCGAGCTCAGGCAACTTCTTCGGGCCGAAAACCAGCAGAGCAATCGCGAAAATAATGATCAGATGCGTCGGTTGGAATAGACCTTCAAACATCGGAACCTCCAAAACCACACTACTAACAGTACTAGATGTCTATACGCTACCGGACGGCTACAGGGAAGTCAAACGGCAAGGTGCGGAATTAACTTGCGCTTGAGCCGTCCTTAATTGATGTTCCGCCGTCCCGGCAGCCACAGTCAGGACCGCTTCCCTGGTTTCGTCCGTGGACCAATTCTGGGATTGAGGAGCGCTTGTGACCCAGCCTGTTACTTCCGTGACCTTACCTTCGGGTCAGCTGCCGGGCTAATGTGAGTGAGCGGTTCGAAATCAGCGCTATAACCGGTGGAGCAAGAAACTCCGCCGTCACAAACCTGCAAGCCAAACCGTTTCCGGAGATTCGAGTGAAGCGCAAGGGACTGTTAGTCTTTTTCGTTCTTCTTTGGGTATCGCTGGCCACCAGCGAAAGTCAGCCCGTTAGCCCAGTTCAATTGATGGCTTGGCTCACCGCGGGGGTACCCAATAGTCGGCTGGTTCGCATCATTCAAGAGCGCGGCATCGCGCCCGTTCCTGGCAAAGACCAGATTCATCAATTTGAAGCCGCCGGAGCCGATCCGGGTCTGATCCGCACGCTCGCAAATCTGCCTCCTGCGACAGTCAACTCCCCGCCAACCGAATTGCCTGCGCCGCTGCTAAAAGCCGCATCGCACGCCAAAGCCCAGCGCTTCCATGAGGCTGAACTCGATCTGCGTCCAGCTCTTGCGTCTGATCCCAAGAACGCCGCCTTGCATTTCGCTCTGGGTAACATGCTTATCCGCCAGGAGCAGTGGGATGACGCTTTCGACGAAATCACTCTGGCCGCGCAACTGATGCCTGACCTGCCCGAGAATCACAGCAGCCTGGCGTACATCTTTTATCGACTCGACGACGGTCCCAACGCCATCGCCGAAGCCCGCACTGCCCTCAGCATGGATCCGCAGAATGCAGAAGGGTACCAGTTCCTCGGCCTCGCTCTTTATTCCAATGGACAATATGCCGCGGCAGTTCATGCCTTCGAGGAATCGCTAGCCCGCGACTCCGGCAATGCCGACACATACTACGACTTGGGCATCACGCTGCACGCTGCCGGAAATCAATCTGCCGCCATCACCGCCTATCGCCAGGCCATTCATCTGAACCCGGCTTTCTGGGAGGCTCATTCCAACCTGGCATTAATCTTCCACGAAGAGAAAAAGCTCGAGGATGCCATTGCCGAATACGGCCAAGCCAAGCGCCTCGCGCCAGAAGAAGCTTCCGTCCGCAATAATCTGGGCAACACTTATTGCGACAAAGGCGACTTCGACGCTGCCATTCTCGAACTGGGTGAACTTTACCGCCAGCATCCCGAGTGGCAACAGGGTCACGGTTGCCTGGCGCGCGCTTACATGTCGAAGAAGGAATACGGCAGCGCCATCCAGGAATGGCGGGTGTCAGTTCTGCAAAATCCTACCAGTTCCTCCGAACACCGCATGCTGGGGGAAACATTCGTGCTGAATGATCAACTCGAGGAGGGGGTGCGCGAGTTGCGCCTGGCGGTAACGCTCAATCCGGATTCTGACACGGCTCATCGGGGGTTAGGCACGGCGCTCTTCCGGCAACAGAATCTGCCGGCGGCCGAAAAAGAGTTCCGCGAAGCCCTACGGCTGAACGCTTCGCCCGATAACCACTTCTCGCTTGCGGCCTGTCTTATGACGATGGACCGCTACGAAGAAGCTTTGGCAGAACTGGACGCCGCCGCTCGGCTCGATCCTGAGCGCCCGCTCTATCGCGCCCGCCGCGAAGAGCTTATGAAACTGATGAAGGAAACGAAGTCTCAGTAGCATTAGGACAGTGCGGCTTGTGTACTCTTGGCATTTTTAACCAAAAGGAAGACTTCCTTAGACTGAGATTGGGAGAATTATCATGGAATTAAGGCCATCAGTACAAGCCGCAGCCGCCAAACCGGCGCAGTCCATGCCTCAACCGGCACAAGTGAATTCCGCAACGCGGGAACGCGTTACCGCCGCGGCCCCAGCTGAAGCTCCCCACAAATTTTCCGGCTACGGCCTGCCCTGCATCAAATGCAAGCTCTACTATCCCGGGAATCTTGATACTTGTCCGAATTGCAATACCCGGGAGCGCATGTCTCCCACCGTCGCTCCGCTCGTCGCGAAACCGCAAGCCGAGGCTGAGCTTGTCCCGGATACGGCGATTGTTGAACAGGAGCGGGAAGCTTTCCTGAAGGAATTCAAATCGCAGTTGTTCGCTGCTCATGCGGAAGTGGCCAATTCGCCAGTCATCTGCACTTTAGGCGAAAATCACGTAAAAGGCGGCGAGGCGGCATCGGTCTGCAAGCCCTGTTACGACCGCCTGCAGGAACGCGTGGACGTTTGCGAAGCGGCGCTGCATATGGACGTGAAAGATGCGGCGCAAATTGTTTATGACGCGGTCTGGGCCGATCCTTCCGACCCCAGCAAAACCTATACAAATGCGGCTAGTGCCCTGCTCACCGAACTGCGCAAGCGCGCCGGAGTCTCCAGCATGATTGGCCCTTTCCAGCCTCTGGGGAATTAAAGCTGCATATCGGCCTTGAGACGTCTGCTGCCGAGTTGTGCCCTCTCTATTGCTCCAAGCCGAACCAAAAACAGATTTTTTTCCATTATCCAAAACAACCGGACCGGGAAAAATTTCATCCAAGCTTGCGCTGTCCCGGGAGCAGCGCGCCATGAAGTCTCGGTGTTCATTCTGGTTGATGTCGTTATTCGCCTCCTTGATCCTGTTTGTGAGACAACGGTTAAATGCGGTGGGCGAAATCATCGCGCTGCAACTGGAGCGATCCTATCCGGGCACATCGGGCCATGTCGCATCATCGGGAAGAAGGCGTTGGAAGTCTCCCGTGGCCTTTCTGAGGCCAGGCAGACGGAATAAGTTGAGCAGCGATTCCCTGCCCCCAGTACCGTAACAACTGAGCGCCCAGGTCGGCGTGCTCACGCAAATCGCTCCGAAAGTAGTGCGCAAAATAGTGCCATTTTGCGCCTAAATGTCATCACTCCTGCCCCTTTAGAGCACAAAACCAACCGCAAGGCAGCAAGACTCATCCAAGCTTGAGTTTGTCAGGAGCACGCCATGAAGTCTGGTTTTTTTTTATGTTTGAGTTCGTTGCTGGCCGGCTCCACGCTGGTGCTGAGCGGTTGCGCGGGGCTAGGGACACCTGCGACTCAGCAGACCACCTCTTACCAGTTGACTGTCACCGCTCCTCAAGCGGGCACAGGAACGATTACCAGCAGTCCCGCGGGAATTAACTGCCCCAGTACCTGCACCGCCAGCTTCGCGCAGGGTACGAAGGTTACGCTGACTGCGACGCCCTCCGCCAATTATTACTTTAGCGGGTGGGGCGGAAGCTGTTCTGGTACCACCTGCAGTATAACGATCAACGCAGCGACCAGCGTTTCCGCAAATTTTGCGAGGGGAGTTGGAGTTACGGTTGCCCTTTCCGGAACGGGCACCGGCACCGTCACCAGTAGCCCGGCGGGGATTAACTGCTCAGCCTCAACCTCCACCACTTGCACGGCGGCCTTCGCGCCTAATACTCAAGTCAGTCTCATGGAAACTCCCGGAACTGGCGACACGTTCGCGGGTTGGACCGGCGCCTGCAGTGGCACGACCACCTGCAGCGTGACCGTAACCACGGGCGCTAGTGTCACCGCCGCTTTTACTGCTCCGGCCGATGCGTTGACTGTTTCCATCACGGGCACGGGAACCGTTACCAGCATGCCGACCGGAATTAATTGTTCGAATGCTTCGGCCACCGGATGCACTGCAACTTTCGCAGCGGGTACCCAGGTTACGCTCAGCGAGACCCCTGGAACCAACTTCAGCTTCAGCGCATGGGGCGGCGCCTGCCTCGGTTCTGTCACATGCATGTTCACTTTGACCGCAACCAACTCGGTGACCGCAACCTTTACCGCAGCAACGGGCAGCCTGCAAAGCATCAACCACATTATTCTCTTCGCGCAGGAGAATCGGTCTCTCGATCACTACTTCGGTCAGATGCAGGCGTATTGGGCTGCGAACCCTAATTTGGGCTTCGGCACCGGCGGCCAAACGTTTGACGGCTTACCGCAGACCGGAACGCCGCATTCGGTCGCCGGATGCGCTCCCGGAACCTGGGGCGATAGCTGTTCCCCGAATGCAAGCTATCCGATCAGTTCGTTCCACCTCCAGTCCGTCTGTATCGAGAACCAGAGTCCGTTTTGGAACGAAGCGCATAATCAGTGGGACTTTAGCGACCCAGCTGGAACCAATCCTACTGACATTACCAATCCGCCGCTTAACGGCTTCGCCTTTACCGCCGCGTATGACGCGGGCAGCAACGGATTCATGGACCTCGAAGGCGTTCGCGCCATGGGCTATTACGACTACAACGATCTGAACTACTACTATTTCCTGGCCTCGAGTTTCGCCACATCGGATCGCTGGTTCGCTCCCATCATGTCTCGCACGCAGCTCAATCGGATGTATCTGTTGGCTGCGACCTCGGACGGTCTTGCCTATCCCATCGGTCAAGGTTGCCCTCCATCCCAGTGCCCCGGTTCGCAAAATAACGGCACACAGCTCGCCTCGACAACGATTTTCCAGGAGTTGCAGGCCGCGAACATTACCTGGAGAATTTATGTGGATCCCAACGGTATAAGCAACACTGCCGGCCAGAGCTGCGCGTCCATGACAGGCAGCGAACTGTCGGCGTGTCTGGTGGATAATTCCTACATCAACGAGTTCCAGTACGAAAACACGATCCTCAATAATCCCACGCTGCTGGCGAACGTGCAGCCCATCTCGCAGTTTGCCATTGACGCAGCCAACAACGCCCTTCCGCAATTCGCGCTGATCGAGCCAGCATCGAGTGCAGGGCTTGATGAGCATCCTTCCGACTCCGATGAATACCCAGTTAACATCCAGGATGGTCAAAGCTACGCGGCAACGATGGTAATCAATCCGCTGATGAAAAGCGCAAGCTGGGGGAGCTCCGCTCTGATTTTTACCTACGATGAGTGGGGCGGCCTTTACGATCACGTCCCGCCACAACCAGCCACGGCCCCCGGAGATTTTGCATATCCGACCGATCTCAATCCTACGCTGCATGACATCTGCACGGGCACGGGAGAGCTGGGAAATGGAATGTGCGATTTCTCCTGGACTGGCTACCGGGTTCCGGTTATCGTGATCTCGCCCTTCGCCAACAAGAACTACGTCTCGCACACAGTACGCGATACCACCTCCGTGCTGAACCTGGTGGAAGAGCGCTTCGGCCTGAAACCACTGACCGCGCGTGACGGCGCTCAGCCCGTGATGGACGAATTCTTCGATTTCACCACCCCGCCGTGGACGACTCCTCCTACGCCGCCCACCCCGAACCAGAGCGGGTCGTGCAATCAGACGCCGCCGGCAAGCTGGAATGAACCGGCCCAGCTGTCGGTCGCAGTCTCGGGCGGGGGCACGATCACCAGCAGTCCGGCTGGAATTAATTGCGACTCCGATGAGGGACAGTATTGTGGAGAGACCTTCACCAGCGGCACAGCCGTCACTCTCACGGCAACTCCGAACAGCGGAGGCACATTTACGGGATGGTCGAGAGGGGCCTGCAGCGGAACTTCCAACACCTGCACGATCACCGTGAACTCGGCTCAGTACGTTCAGGCGAACTTCCAATAGTCGCCTGAACCGAGCGCTGGTGCGCAGTATGCACCGGTCGGCGTTCTCGGCGCCGGCCGATCGCGTCGATCCATCGCTTGTTTCTCAGAACGATGCTGCGGACAGGCAAAGTGGGATAATGACTTCGTGAAAATTCTGCGCGCACTGGGGCTCTGTTTTTTCCTGTTCTCCGTCTCCACCTGCTTTGCCGTAACCCGGCATTACTATATTGCCGCTGAAGACGTGACCTGGAATTATGCTCCCAGCAGCATGAACCTTCTCACGGCCTTGCCCATCCGCCAGCCCTGGGCCAACCATCTGCAATGGCCGAAGACCCGCTTCGTCGAATATACCGATGACACATTTACCCAAAAAAAGCCGCAGCCCGAATGGCTGGGCATTCTCGGTCCAGTCATTCGCGCGGAGGTGGGCGATGAAGTCGATGTCGAGTTCCTGAATCGCGGCCACCTTCCGCATGACATGCATCCTCATGGCCTGCGCTACGACAAGAACAGTGAAGGTTCGTTTTACATTCCTTTTGGCAAGGGAGATCGGATCGCGCCGGGAAGAAAGTACACTTACCATTGGTTCGCCACGGCTGCCAGCGGCCCTGGGCCGGGACAACCCAGTTCCATCGTGTGGTGGTATCACGCTCACGTCGATCCTGGGATGGAAATTAATGCCGGCCTGCTTGGCCCCATCATCGTTACCGCCAAAGGGAAAGCCAAGGCCGATGGGGCGCCCACCGATGTTGACAAGGAATTTGTCGCTTCGTTCATGATCTTCGACGAGATGGCAGGTAAACCCGCCGGACTGTTTTATTCCATCAACGGTCTTATCTTCGGCAATCTCCCCGGCTTGATGATGAAGAAGGGCGACCGGGTGCGCTGGTACTTACT
>DASRWO010000300.1:0-3596 GCA_035654555.1 Candidatus Deferrimicrobiaceae bacterium
CACAGGACGATGATGTTGCGAACTCTGACCGTTGTTGCCGGAGCACTGGCAATTCCCAAGCAACGACTCAGACTCCCCCAGTATCAGCGCCGGTGACCTATGTTTCGCGGCGTCGCTTGCAGAAAACGCGTCAACGTGGGAGCAGCCGATCATGGCTGCCAAAAAGGAATGACCATGGCCTTTGAACAAACAGATACCCATACTAGGCTGTGAACCCATAAATCGTTACGGTGGTCGTTGAGTGGTGTTGGCGCTATCGTGGTGACGCGCTCTCCGCGCTGATCCCTCTCGCGCAAATGAGCGGGCGAAGGCTCACCGTTCCTGCGCCGTAACGCGCCGAGGGTCGCGCAGCCCTAGAAAGGTAGGGCCGTCTCGTATTTCACCCGGTCGAGAGCCACCAAAGTTCGGTAGCGATCAACAAGGTCATTCTCTGCGAAGAGGGATCGCGTTAGGGCCTCATACGCGCGCATGTCGGGTGCGATAATCACCAGAACGAAGCTGATCCCGCCGGTCACATAGTAGCACTGCTGCACCTCGGGAGTTTTGCGGAACAGAGCCTTCGCCGCGTCCACGGTCGCGACTCGCTCGTCCCGTAGATTGATCTCCACCAGTGCGGTGATGTGGAGCGACAGGTCTTCCGGTTTCACCAGAGCCACGTTTCGGGTGATTACACCAGAGACCTCCATGGCGTTGATGCGGCGTTGAACGGCAGCCGGAGAAAGGTTCACGGCTTCCGCGATCAGACGCTGCGGCGTCTTGTTGTCCTTCTGGACCATCCGCAGGATTGCAAGGTCGAACCCATCGAGTGTGCGTGAGTGGTTTGTGTGTTCCGAAGCCATAGGCTGAGTTAACCGCTCGAAAGGCGCACAGATCAAGAGCCCCTCACCCGCTTCAGCGATGATATTTCTCGTTCATGCAGACGAACGGGACGCATACGAGCCTCAGTGGAGGAACACTCAGAGGCATCGCCTGCGGCGCAGGAGCCGGAGCCCTTTGGGGGCTGGTTTTCCTTGCGCCGGAGTTGGTGCGGACCTTCCCACCGATAACGCTCACTGCTGGGCGATATTTGGCCTATGGGCTTATAGCGGCGTGCTTGATCGGGCCGCGCCTCAGCACGCTACTTCCAAAGCTGCGTCGGCGTGAATGGTTCGGCCTCGCATGGCTCTCGCTGGCCGGAAACACCCTCTATTACATCCTCTTATCGAACGCAGTGCAGACGGGCGGTATCGCGATGACCTCGCTGGTCATCGGCTTTCTTCCAGTCGCCGTGACGATCATCGGCAGTCGTGACCATGGCGCCGTGCCTATGAGGAGACTGGCTGCATCGCTCCTCTTCTGCATCGCGGGGGCGGTGTGCATCGGCTGGCAGGCGATAGCTCAGCCAAACGCCGGGGCAGCACAGAACCAGATTGTCGGGCTTGCTTGTGCAGTTGGCGCGCTCGCTTCTTGGACGGCATACGCCGTGGGAAATAGCCGCTGGCTAGGCAGGCTGAGCGATGTCTCCGCGCACGATTGGAGCTTGCTCACTGGTCTTGCCACAGGGGCGCAGGCGATCTTGCTTGTTCCGGTCGCTGTCGCCTTGGACAGATCGCACCACAGTGCTTTGGAATGGGCGCAGCTTTCTGGCGTCTCCATCGCAGTGGCGGTTCTCGCATCCATCGCTGGGAACGCGCTCTGGAATCAGATGAGCCGCCTGCTGCCGCTCGCGCTGGTAGGTCAGATGATCCTGTTCGAGACGTTGTTCGCCCTGATCTACGGCTTCATGTGGGAGCAACGACTGCCAACCCTGTTGGAGTTTCTGGCGTTCATCCTTGTGGTGCTGAGCGTGCTCACCTGCATCGCAGCCCACGCGGGCGCGGAGCAAGCGCCGACGGATGAGCAGCGTCGGCTTCTCGGCGTCAGCGCGACGGAGCCTGTCCGCTACCGCAGGGTGCGCCTCATCTGCGGCGACCACGTTCTATCGGAAGCGGATAACTGGTACTTACCCGCCCGCTGACACCGGAGATGAACCGACTGCTCGACACGACAGACATCGCCTTCGGCCGAGCAGTGCAAAGGCTTAATTTCCGGCGCCGCACGCTGTCGGTGAAACTGCTCTGGCCGCCCATGCCGCAGGACTGGGAAATGGGCGCCCCACTGCCCGAGCGGAGAGGATCGACGCTCACAATCCCCCACGCGGTGCTGGAGCACCGCGCTGTGCTTTCCCTGCCGGACGGCATCCCATTCAGCGAGGTGGTCGAGACCTACACTCGCGAGGTGCTTGCCTTCCCAGAGCCACAGCGACCCCAGCACATCCGAAGGCAAAGGCAATGATGATGAAGGGAAGATCCAATCAGTGGACCGCAGAGCTCACGATTGATATTCCAATCTCACTGCGCCAGTCGCTTGAGGACGAGACGCGACGGGCATCAACCACGCCGTCCGCGGTGGTGTGCACGGCGCTCGCGCGGCATCTCGGTGTATCGCTGCATACCCTGTTCCAGATCTCGACCTCGGGCGCCCTCGTCACCGGCGTCTATTCGGGAGCAATCACTGTGCGCCAGCTTCTCGCGCACGGCGATTTCGGCCTCGGCACTTTCGAAGGCCTGGACGGCGAGATGGTCGTCCTCGACGGAGCCGTCTACCGGGTACGAGGCAGCGGAGAAGTCTCGCAGGCCGCGGCGTCGGCGCTGGCGCCGTTTGCGGTCATCACCCGCTTCGCGCCCGGGACCGATGAGCAGATCAGTGCCGTCTCCAATCTGCACGAGCTGGAGGCGGGCTGCGATCGGCTGCGCACCTCAAACAACATATTCTTCGCGATCCGCCTGGACGGACGGTTCGATCGCGTCCGCACCAGGGCGGTGAGCCCTCCGAGCCCCGGTGGCCGCCTCGTCGATGCGACCCGCGATCAGCACGAGTTCGACCTGACGGACGTCTCCGGGACGCTCATCGGCATCTGGTCGCCCGGGTTTTCGAGCGCGTTCAGCGTGCCCGGATATCATTTCCACTTCTTGACGGAAGACCGCCGCTACGGCGGCCACGTGCTCGAATGCACGGCGAAGCGCCTGCGCGTCAGGATGGAAGCGTTGAACGACTTCCATCTCGCACTTCCAGAAACCGAGGCCTTCCTCACGGCGAATCTGACCAACAGCTCCGCTGACGAGCTTCTTTACGCAGAGAAATCCCACTAGCAACAGGAGAACACTATGACAGTCGTCACACGCAACGTTTCCGCCGCGCACGCCACTCCCGCTATGCCCAGAGGTGCCGAACGGGCTGTCCTAAACGGAGTGATGACCATGCTCAAGACGCTTACAGCAGTCGCCGCTGGCATAGTGCTCGTCACGATAGCCTTTGCCAAGTACGCGAGAGGAATCCCCCACGAGCGCAATCGGTCGCGCTTCCCTGACCACATTGGATAGACGTAGGGCATCGTGGTCCAAGCGGCGATCGACTACTCTGAGCGCACCGATGAACACTGGCTATTTGCCGAGTTGCTGCACGTCAAGGGCGGGAGCGTGAAATGAGAGAAAATACCATACCTCGCTGCGGTATGAATCCCACCAGCGAGCCCGCGTCGCCGAAGTTTTGCATCTTCGGCGCCGGCGCCGTTGGCG
>DASRWO010000301.1:0-15851 GCA_035654555.1 Candidatus Deferrimicrobiaceae bacterium
GCTGGGTGAAGGTGGAGGACGTGGGCGACACCACGTTCCTGCTGGAGCAGCAACTGGATAAGTTCCGCTTCCGCGAAGAGAACGAGCGCGTGATCAAGGAAGGCGGCAAGCCGGCTACCGGACGCCCGCTGCTCCTCGGCATCACGAAAGCTTCGCTCTCGACCGATTCGTTCATCTCGGCGGCATCGTTCCAGGAGACCACGCGCGTGCTCACCGAAGCCTCCATTCAAGGCGCGGTCGATCACCTGCGCGGCCTGAAAGAAAACGTCATCGTCGGCCGTCTCATTCCTGCCGGAACCGGCATGGAGTACTACCGCAACGTGCGCCTCTCGCCAGAAATGGAAGAGGCCGCGGCCAAGGTACAGGCGGAGGTCTCGGCAGCTTACGAAGAGGCCGAGCGCGCTCTCGAAATGATGCGTCACGAGGGCGAGACCGAAGAACTTGCTGCGGAGTAAGCAAAACTAAAGTACACTGCGGGGGCGAACTGGTTCGCCCCCGTTTTTTGTCTTCCTGAGCGGAGCGGTAGGTTCGTAAAGCGAAGAGTACCCGCAGTCCAGGGATTTCTACTGTCAGCTTCTATCGCCCGAGAGGGCAGTGACAGCGCTGCCAGAGCGATCGAGGGTTGTGTAACAAATTGTAAAGCGAACGGGGAACGAACCGTCGTAGCATCCTTTTACTGGCTGTCCATTACTAACCATCAATGCACGCAAACGCTCAGCGAGTGCCAATCGAGGAACCTCTTCCGGTTCCTTCGTTGCAACCCGCGCTCTCTAGCCCTAAGCTAGGGCCAGCGATGCTTCGTTTTATGCGGCTTTTGCGGCTGGCGTTTTGGCGTGCCTTCGAGCATGATGCTTTTACCATCGCCAAAGCCTCCGCGTATTCTTTGATTCTGACTTTCTTCCCCGCGCTGCTGGTTGTGGGATCGGTGTTAGCCGCCTCGCGCAAAGGTGCTCCGTATCTACGTGAGATCACTTACGCGTTATCGCGCATTCTGCCTGCAGGCAGCAACACGGTTCTGAATTTTCTTCGCGGCGCAGCCCAGCGCCCCGTCAGCCTGCTGATTACGGCTTCCCTCCTGACACTCTGGACCGCCTCCGGCGTCATGGTTTCCTGGATGGAAGGATTCCGCCGCTGTTACGAGCTGCCAAAAACCTGGGGCCTGGTCAAAGAGCGGTTGATCTCATTCCTCCTCGTAGTTTTTGCCCTCGTACCCATGGCGTTCTCAACGCTGCTGGTGGCCTTCGGCAGCAAGATTGAAACCACCATTCTTTTCTACACAGCGCACGAATTCAGTGCTTACATTCTGCTGATGTGGACGTGCATTCGCTGGCTGATCGCCACTCTGACCAGCATTGCGGTAATCGCGCTGATCTATCACAACGCAGTTCCTCGCACGCAGCCGTGGCACAGCGTGATTCCCGGCGCGACTCTCGCCACCGGCTTGTGGTTCTCGACCACGTTGCTGTTCGGCTTCTACCTGCAGCACTACGGGGATTACGGAATCATTTACGGATCGCTCGGTGCGGGTATCGCTTTGCTGGTGTGGATGTACATGGTTTCCCTGGTCGTCCTGATCGGCGCCGAATTCAATGCCATGCTGTTCCCCCGCGCCATGCTGGGAAAAGAATTGACTGCCATCAGTCATCCTCGCGACTAATTTTTGCCGCTTAACCGACATCACAGTGCAGAGAACGGCGTAATCTGCCGATCTATATCTCAGCCCAACGGCGCGAAACGATTTGCGTCACTGTGCCTTGAGTCCGCAAGAATAAGAAAGCGGTGCAACGGTTACAATAGTCTCTCCCTGGTTGAAACAGATTCTGATTTTTAGACCATGAAACAACTCGAGCCAGAAATCGCGAAGGAAAATCCGCTCATTGTAAAGGGCGCTTCTTCCGAAGCGCGGGTCATAGCCGTTAATCGCCGCGCCAAGATCATCTGCACTATTGGTCCGGCCTGCCACTCCGAAGCCGCCATGCGCGACTTGATGCGCCTCGGCATGGACGTTGGCCGCCTGAATTTTTCTCATGGCTCGCACGAGGATCATGCCCGCAACATCGAACGACTGCGCAGCGCCGCCGAAAAAGAAAATCGCACCATATGTATCCTGCAGGATCTACAAGGCCCCAAAATCCGCACTGGACGCCTGGCACGCCACGAACCCATCGTCCTGAAAAGCGGCTCGACGGTAGTGATTACTCCGCGCGACATCACCGGCACGCCCACCCGCATTTCTACGACATTTCAGGACCTTGCCAGTGAGGTCAGCGTAAGCGCCCGCATTCTTTTGCGTGATGGATTGATTGAATTGCGAGTGCGCACCATCCGGGGCAAAGATGTGATCTGCGACGTTTTGAATGGCGGAACTCTGGGCGAGCATCAGGGGATCAACCTTCCCGGCACCGCGTTGTCGATTCCCGCCCTGACCGAGAAGGACCGCAAAGATCTGGAATTCGGCTTAAAGCATGGCGTGGACGCGGTCGCACTTTCTTTCGTTCGCACCGCGGCCGATGTCAACATGGTCCGGCAGATCGTAGTCGGGCTGGGATACGATACGCCGCTCATCTCCAAGTTGGAGAAGCCACAGGCAATCGACAACATTGACGAAATTCTGGAGGCCTCCGATGGCATCATGGTGGCGCGCGGCGACCTTGGCGTGGAGATGGCGCCGGAAAAAGTTCCAGTCATTCAGAAACATGTCATCGGCCGGGCTGCGCAATGGCGCAAGCCGGTGATCACGGCTACGCAGATGCTCGAATCGATGATCGAAAACCCGCGCCCCACACGTGCGGAAGCCAGCGATGTGGCCAACGCCATTTTTGATGGCAGCGATTCGGTTATGCTCTCCGCGGAAACCGCCAGTGGTAGCTACCCGCGCGAAGCGGTCGCCATGATGGCCCGCATCGTGGTCGAGGCTGAGAGCAACATGGCAGAATTCACACAGCGGCGCCGCCGCGACCGGCGCGGCCTCTCCATCGCCGAAACGATTTGCGAATCCATCGCGCATGCCGCGGAAGATTTGCCCATGGGCGCAATTGCTGTGTTCACCGAGACGGGAAACACGGCGCGCATGATTTCCAAATACCGGCCCCAGGCCGCCATCTACGCCTTCACTCCCAACGCTACTGTCGCGCAGCGTACGAATCTTTATTGGGGCGCGCATCCCATGAAATGCGCGCCGGCGTTGTCGGCGGAACAGATGGTAAACGTCGCGGAGAAAGAATTACTGGGCCGCCGTTTGCTCAAGCCCGGTGACGTCCTCGGCGTAGTCGCGGGCACGCGCCAGTCTTCCGGTTCCACCAATTTCATGCGCCTGCACACCGTCACAACCGAAGAGGTGACCGCGGCGCACGTTAAAGGCAAGCGCGGTAACCGCTCCCAGAAGCTATAATCGCGTGGTATGTCGCAGGAGTATTTATCCATCGCGATCTGGGAGCCTTTACCTGACATGGAGGCCGCGTCGCTTGAGACGATGCGCGAACTCGAAACCATCGTCTCCAGGAAACAATACGGCCGTGATCTTCTCTACCGCAGCAGCGATTCTCACTACGTGCTTTTGCGCTACTGGAGCTCCGAGCAGGCTCGTAGGACTGCGCAGGAAGACCCCGAAGTTCTGCGCTGCTGGGCCCGCCTGGGAAACGAAATCAAAATCTTGAAGGTCTACGAGAAGCTGGAAGAGATCGGCGTATAAGCATGGCCACGGAAACCACACCGCAGATCTATACCGATGTTTCGGTGGATCCGTTTGTGCGTGGTTTTCTGCACCGTCCCGCAAAATCGAACGGCCAAGGCTTCGTGCTCACTCACGGGGCGGGATCGAACTGTAAAGCTCCGCTGCTGATAGCGTTGGCTGAAACCTTTGCCGCGGCCGGCTTTCTCGTGTTGCGCTGCGATTTGCCCTTTCGCCAGGATCGCCCATACGGACCGCCGAGCCCGCACGATGGCAAACGCGATCGTGCTGGGTTGAAAAATGCATTCACCGCCATGCAGGGCATGAATCCGGGCCCGGTGTTTCTGGGAGGACATTCTTACGGCGGACGGCAATCGAGTATGCTCTGCGCTGAACAACCCGAAGTCGATGCTCCCGCATTACTCTTGCTCTCTTATCCCCTACATCCTCCGCGCAAACCTGCGCAGCTCCGCACCCAGCATTTTTTTAATCTGCAAACTCCCGCTCTTTTTGTGCAGGGAACGCGCGACCCCTTTGCCTCGATCGAAGAGATTGAACAAGCGCTAAAGCTGATTCCCGCCAAAACCAAGTTGCTCGTGGTGGAAGGTGCAGGGCACGACCTGGGATTCAAAGGGAAAGCTAGACGGGAAGAGCTGCCAGAAAAAATCTTAGCGGAGTTTCGTAGTCTTCCGTAAACGCGTCTTGACCACGGACTGCTAATTCACCCATCCGGATTTCGATCCACCGTTTCCCTTGCGCGGCCCGTCATCCGGTGGAATGTAATTGCCGTGTTCGTCGAACTCAACTTTGCGATCGTGCTTGCTCATGTAGACTTCAAACTTCTTCGCGGCACGTCGCCGCTTCCAGCGGTAATACTCGTTGCGCATGCTGAAATAACGTTCGGAGCCGGCAAACATCAAACCCTTGCGCGGGAGGAACTTCAGATACAGATAGCCGAACAGTAGACCGCCAAGATGGGCAAAGTTTGCCACACCACCGGTTTCCTGAATCGCGCCCACGAGAGTCAAAAACACAATGCCCCAGACAAAATACTTAGCCTTGATTTGGAACGGCAGCGGGAACAACATAATCTCGCTTTCGCCATACAGCACGCCAAAAGCGACCAGCAAGCCGTAGATGCCGCCGGAGGCGCCGATCGTGGTTGTGGTTGGAGAGAGACCCGGCAGGTGCATGTAGCTCACCGCCACCGTAGTAAGTGCCGCCGCAGCGGTACAAAAGAAATAAAATTCCAGAAAACGTTTTGATCCCCAATCGCTCTCAATTTGCGAACCAAACATCCACAGGGCCAGAGCATTAAACAGAAAGTGCAACAGTTGAAAGTGCAGAAAGGAATATGTAATCAACTGCCACACCATGCCGTGCATAACGAGCGTTGGAATCAGGCCCAGATAGACGCGCACCCACTGATGAGCCAACGGAGAAAAAACCTCGAGTAGCGCCATAAGCAGGTAAATTCCGGCATAGGCGAGAATCAGCCGCTTCACCCAGCGCGTGAACGGAGGCAGGCTCAACGAGATAGTACGTCCACGATTCATCGGCACGGGCGGGCCTCAATTACTGCAAGGAACGAAAAAGTTACGAGCCTCATGGTATCAGGTTGCCGATTGGCTTGTGCCTCCCTAGCGCTCGGGCATCGGCACAACCGGCAAACTTTCATGCCCTTGCGCATCCACAGCTCTCACCGCAAAGATGACGTTATCTTTGGAAAGTTTCAAAGTTGCGCGGGTCACGTTGCCAACGTTTTCCGCATGTTCCCATTCCGGGCTGGTGGTTGCTCGCCACAGAATTTCGTAGCCCGTAGCCAATCCTCCGGGTGAACTCTCCCAGGTGAACGCGGAGTCATTTTCCAGATCTTTAGCTAACAAATGCACATTCGCGGGCGGCGCGGGGGCCGATGCCAACGACGCCAGTGTGGCGGCGTTCAGCTGCGCCACGTGGCCCACATAATCGAAGTCCACAAACTTAGCCAGGTCGCCGTATTCAATGCCGTTTTCTTTCCGGACGTTCTGGTGCTGGTGATGAAAGTCCTCGCGAAATTCAGTGAAGCGCACCGCAGCGAATCCCTGCTGGTTGAAAGAATAATGGTCGCCGCCGCGCAAGTACCGGTCCAGACGGAACACCAGCACCGGCTTCACGCCTGCGTTGTAAGCATGTCCCACCTCGTCGACATAGCGTGCTAACTGCCGCGAGGGGGAATCGTTCTCTCCACCCATGCTCCGAATCCGCCGTATGTCTTGGTCCGTCGCAGATGCGGGTAAGCCTTCGGAAAACACGCGTACCACGGAATGATCCTGTTCGGCGCTCTTGTCTCCCCCCACAATGTCATTGTTCAGTGCCGCTTCGATGTCCCATCCCTGATCTTTCGCGAATTTCGCGAAGTGCTGGCTGCCATCCAGCCCCTGCTCCTCGCCCGCCACGGTCAGAAAAATAATGGTCGCGGGAAATTTCAACTTGCTCAAAACTCGCGCGCATTCCAAGCTGACGGCCGTTCCGCTGCCGTCGTCGTTCGCCCCGGGCGCAGCGCCCTTGGTGTCGAAAATGTCACTGTTGCGCGAGTCATAGTGCCCCGTCACCAGAACAATGCGTTTCGCGTTCCCCGCGTCCGTTCCTTTCAAGACCGCATAAACATTAGTGATTTCCGTAGGCTGGGGAATGCGCTCAGCCGCCGGTTCGATAAACGTATCGGTCTTTACTTCCAGGCATCCGCCGCAATCTTTCGAGTAGCGCTCGAATTCCGATTTGATCCATTCCCGAGCCGCGCCCACGCCGCGTTCCGCGTTGATCGCACCCTGATCCTGGGCTGAGATGGTGGACCGCGTCCCGAAGCTCACCAGTTGCTCAATGTTCGCCCGAATGCGTTCCGTCGATATTTTTTGCAAGGCCGCCGCGATTCGTGGATCCGCTGGCATAGTTTCCGCGGCGTTGGTCTTGGACGATAGGGAACCTTGGTCGGCTTGCGCCATCGAGGTCCCGCTCAGACTCAACAACGTCGCAATGAGGACACAGTACGATTTGTTTTTCAGGGCAGAAATCATTTAGTCTCCGGGATGCGGAATGTCAAGGGTAGAGCGGCTTCCAGTCAAAATTATAATCTTGTCGCCTACAGCAATGGCCCCCTTGACACTGTGGCAGGGGAAGAATCTAAATATTACCTAGGTTATCTAATCACGAAGCTGATATTGAACGGAGTGGAAGAGTCATGGTGCTTTGTCCTGAATGCGAAACCGATCTGGATGTGGAAGAAGAAGAAGTCGATGAGGGCGAAATCGTTTCCTGCCCGGAGTGTGGCACCGACTTCGAAGTGGTCACCACCAGTCCGCTGGAGTTGAAGGCCGTGGAAGAGGGTTACGTGGAAGAAGAAGAGGAAGTTGAGGCCGAAGACGGTGACGACGCCTAGCGCCTGCCGCCTTCGTCTGTCCACGTTCCGTTGTTTTTTTCTCCTGCTGTCTTTCGTCTGCTGCGCTTCGTGGTTTTCCTCCGTGGCCATTGCCGGCTCCGTGCCCAAGAAACTGAAACCCACAGATCCCTACGCCCTCATTTTTGGTACGGTCTGGGGCCCGGATGACCACCCCGTCTACGGCGTGAAGATTTTGATCCGCCGTTCTTCCGACAAGAAGCCAAAGTGGGATCTTTACTCTGACCACCACGGAGAATTTGCTCTCCGTGTTGCCGCAGGCAAGGAGGACTACATCGTAGGGGCCAACCTCAAAGGAGTGAAAACTCAGGATGGCCGTTCCCTGCATCTTGTAGAGGAGGTTCCGGTGCACGTGGAGTATGATGAACGCGTCGACATCGGATTACATCTAGCTCAATAATCGCGGCAACAGAAAAGGAAGACGAGCAAACCAGGATGATTCTGAGACTGTGTTCCCGTCACGCGACAATCTTAGCCTGCGCTCTGCTATTCATGATTTCGGTTACTGGCACTAGCCTGGGTAGCAGTAGCCTGGATAAGAAAGATCGGACCCAAGGGCGGTTGCTCTCCGGCAAAGTCCTCGATCGGCAGGATAATCCCGTGGTCAGTGCTGTGGTATATCTCACCAACACTCGCACACATGCCGTCAAGACCTACATCGTCGGACAGGACGGCACGTATCGTTTTCCGGGCCTTTCCTCCGTGGACTACGAAGTCTTCGCGCAGTACAACAATCGCAAAAGCGATACCCGGTCAGTCAGCCAGTTCGATGACCGCCCCCAGGTTTACATCGATCTCAAAATCGACACGCGCTGAGCATTCCTCTAGCTTAACCGGCTGACCCGATTCTTCTGTTATCGTCCGCAGCCTTGCCAGTCGAACTATCTTCGTTAATAATTCGGTAATTATTTAAAAGTATACGGGCCGTGCAACTCTTGGCACTTTCCCGTGTTCAATAGGTAAGATGTTCTTGCGTGGGAGGAGACCTTGAACGGATTGCGCTTTTTTCAGAATAAGAATCGGCTTGGATCGGCCGTTACCGCGGTGGTAGCGAGCCTGATCTTGATGGCGGTTTCAGCTTTTGCACAGCAGGGGGCGATGAGTCCTTATCAGGACGAACAGGACGGCGTTAGCGCCGGCGGCAATTGGATGGCATTCCGCTCGGAAGATAAGATGACCGGCGCGAAAAAGGTCCGTTTCGAATTGCTGTCGAACAATTATCTTCGGGAAGACCCGGATTACAAGCCGCGAGTTGAAATAGTATGCACTAACGGCAAGTTTCAGTATGCCGATTTCAGTCCCGGCGCCCGATTAGGCCATCCCGACTATCCCGGTTTCTGGGGCCAGCCGAAGATGGAGGTCATGGTGCGGATCGACGGAAGCCACGACCACAAGGGCTGGAACTGGGTTCGCGGAAGGTTTCTGGCCATGGACAAAGGTACGGTTCGCGGCATGATTGGCGCCCAGGTGTTTAATGTGGAAGTCCGGACCAGAACTGGGTACTCCATCGCTGAGTTTTCTCCCGGCGGCCTCAATCTGGATCAGGTCAGGCAGGCTTGCGATCTGACTCCGCATAAGCCGTAACTATTCAATCTGCGAGTGAAGGGCTGGGCCGCGGCTCAGCCCTTTTTTATTTGCTGCTGACCTGTGACTTTCGCGTTGCCCGTCGGTTACTTGCGTCGCGGCCTTCTCTGCTGTTCCACTGGTGTATTCCCTGAGTCGAGGTGACGATGGACAGCAACGTAATCGAGGGCGCGGCATTCCTGTTGTTTGTAGTGGGAGTGCTCGTCTACATAGTCATTCTCTACAACGAGCTGGTGCGGCTGCGTAACGATAACGACCGCGCCTGGGCCAACATCGATGTGCTGCTCAAGCAGCGTCACGACGAGATTCCCAACCTGGTAGAGACGGTGAAGGGATACATGCAACACGAGCAGCAGACTCTGCTGGCGGTGACGCAGGCCCGTGCCGCGTCCATGAATGCGGCCAGTATCGGGCAGAAGGCGCAGGCAGATTTGATGTTGACCGTAGCACTGCGCGGCATGTTTGCCGTAGTAGAAAATTATCCCCAACTCAAAGCGAATGAGAATTTTCTGAAGCTGCAGATGCGCATCAGCGAGCTGGAAGAACGCATCGCGGATCGCCGCGAGTTTTTTAATGACGACGTCAACACCTACAACACACGTATCGGTCAGATTCCTGAAGTGTTCGTCGCCAGCTACATGAACCTGAAACCGCGCGCCCTGTTCAAAGTGTCTGACGAGGATCGGCGTCTGGTTGAGGTGAAGTTCCAAAGCCAGGGAGCTGGGGCGTAGCCCGCTCCGGGCGTAAGACTTCCGCACCGGCCAGGAAGCGTCTATCAAGCGCAATTCCTCCAGCCAGTACTAAGCCAAGTACGAGCATAGATGGCAACGAACGCGTAACGCGCACATCGGCATATCGTCACAACCGTGAGCCCACTACTCCAAAATGGCGGAACATCGAGGTGACTCCATGCCCTCGGTGTGCTTTGACGGCTTGGAGGAAGGCATTCACGACAAAGTGTCCCGCCGACGTACGGCGAACGGGGCACTTCATATGCTTAAAATGGCGGAGACGTACTGGACTGGCGTACAATCGCTATTCGTTTTGGGATTCAAAACGGAAGCACTCTTGGTCACAGCTCCCTCAGTATGCTTACCTTACTAGCAAGACAGGTAGTGCACTTTTTTGGTGAAAAAGATGGTCGCGAGTGGCTTCTCAGATCTCTCCCAAAGCACGCCGTTTGCGCCGAGATCGGTGTTTATTGGGGTCGATTTTCTGAACTGATTCTGCGCATCGCGCGACCAAGAAAGCTACATCTGATCGACCCTTGGAAATACGAGGCGGATCCTGTATATGACCGAAGCCTGTATGGCGGATCACTGGGACAAAACCAAGCGCGCATGGATGCGATATACGAATCAGTTGTCAAATGCTTCAAATCGAAACGGGTGGAGATTCATCGTGCGGGATCCGTTGCGTGCAGTTCGCAATTCCCAGATAATTACTTCGACTGGATCTACATCGATGGCAACCATCAATATGAGTTTGTGAAACAAGACCTCGAGGTGTACTTTCCAAAAGTAAAGAGCGGAGGCTTCGTTGCCGGTGATGATTATGGCCGCGATCCAAATAATTGGACTAGAGACGGCGTAACGCGGGCTGTAGATGAAGCCATTAACAACGGTTTGTACGAGAAGATCGTAATTGACAAGAACCAGTTTCTGCTTAAGAAACACTGATCGGGATTGAGGACTATTATCCCCCGTCACACAGCTGACGATTCGGCCGAGAACTCATGTCGGTTTTTGGCAGTCCTGAAAGGTTACGTCGCTTTCTACGCGAGAGATACAAGCTCGCCCTCGAGGAATTAAATCAAGCAAATCAGAACGATCCGTTCATTGAGTGCATGATCGGCCAGACGTAAGAAAATCTTGGCGGTCACGACAAGGCCTCGAGTATTACCCGCAAGGCTTCGACTGCAATCTCGCACAATCCTGCCGCGGCCTATGCTGTTCCGTTGGCCAGAAGGAAGCTGTCTTAAGGCTTCCTTTCGAACAAAATTATCGAGAAGCAACAAACGCGCCAGGAAAACAACTGGAACCCCAGGCATGCTGGGGCTCCAGCGCACTAGAACTGCATGGATTGACTATGCTGACATCGCCCGACGCTGTTGCGTGCGGCTCTCGCGAATCGAGGCAACACCTCGGCGGATGTTCAACCAGCCGTTGTCTTGAAAGAGATGGAAGAGGTCGTAGGTATAGGGCACTTCGCCGGTGATGATCTCTTCTTTTCCTTGATCATCGGTAACCGCGAATGCTACCTGCACCGGTTCGTCTGGCGAGTTTTGTTTTGTGAAATGGACGAGTTTTACATTGAGGGTTGATTGCTCTTGGGGTTGCATAGGCATACGTTTCCTCCATTCATTTTTATATTGTTTGGGTATTGAACGTTCTCTTTGAGAACGATCTAAATCGGACCTGATGCGAATATTTTTGTAAGATTTTTTGTTGAGCACGCAAAGTTCGTGGGCATCCCACAAAAATGTGGTGCCGGCAAGCCGAATCGCATTTCCTTGCGATGCAAGCACCGTTTATTTTGCGGCCTTTGGGAAGTTCTTCTCGACCATGAGTTGAACGAGTCGCGCCGTGACCTTGCTGGTCTTGGGGTTTCATCCCTTTCATTCCACTCATTCCAGCGGGCCAGCCCGGAACTCGCTCCTGACGCACGAGTTACGGCTAAATCGTGCGCGCATTATTTTGCCGAAAGCCCTTGCCCGTCTTTCGGCAACTAAGTAGTGAAAGAAAGGTTTATTTCGATGAAGATGAAAGGTGGACTTGGATGAACAACTTGATTCGATCGATTCTAAAGACGGCAGTTTACTTCCTGGATCAGACGACCAGTTTCACTAGCGATGTGCGGGACCGTGTCGCCGACGGCGTAGGCCGGGTATCAGATCGGGTTTCGGATCTGCGTGACCAGGCAGAAGATATGTATTCTGGCGACGACCACACCGTTCGCAACGTCCTTACTTTTGTGGCTGGCGTAGGCGTGGGAATCGGCGCGGCTTTGTTGTTTGCTCCCGCGAGTGGCGAAGAAATCCGCGGCCAGATCGGCGATAAGGTTCAGGATATCGGCGACCGGGTGCGGGAACGTTTCTCTACGCGAGCCTCGACCGGTACGGAAGGCCGCTAGGTCTTCAAGAAAATTGACCGGCCAGCCCGAAGGCATTTCAATCGCCATTCGCTCAGCGGAGCTGTGCCCAAAAAGCAATTCAGATTCAAGCACGACAGTTCCCAACGACTGGAATTCTCGGAGGACTTATTATGAAGCTCGCTTCGCATGGAACAATTCGCACCGCACTGTTCGCCGCTCTTCTCATGGGTGGTTGGGCTGTAGTTGGCCCTAAACCAGCCAGTGCTCAACAAACCGACCAAACTCCGCAACCTGATAACAGCAAGATGAACCAGCAGGACCGCAATCCAAACGAACCGACTGCGGATCAGCAAAAGGCAGACCGGTCGGACCGCGAGATCACGCAGCAGATCCGCAAGTCCATCACGAGCGACAAGTCGCTCTCGACCTACGGCCATAACGTAAAAGTCATCACGCAGAACGGAATGGTCACGCTCAAGGGACCGGTGCGTTCCGAAGAAGAAAAGAAAGCAGTCGAAGCAAAGGCGGCAGAAGTTGCAGGCGCGGATAAAGTGACAAACGAAATCGATGTCCAACCGAAACATTAACCGGCAAGCATCCTAAGGAGGATTAACTATGGCAGGAAAAAATACAGCGGTGTTTGGAATTTATCCAGAGTACGGGAGTGTTGAAAATGGAGTGGATGCCCTGAAAGCCGCAGGTTTCCGCAACACTGACATTTCGGTGCTATTCCCTGAGAACGTGGGCACAAAAGATTTCGCCCACAAAAAAGAAACCAAGGCGCCAGAAGGTGCGACTACCGGCGCCACCACCGGAGCCGTAATCGGCGGCGGCCTGGGTTGGCTGATGGGCATTGGCGCGCTGGCAATTCCGGGCGTCGGACCCTTCATTGCGGCCGGCCCAATCATGGCCGCTTTGGCTGGAGTGGGGGTAGGAGGCGCAGTCGGTGGAATTGCCGGAGCTTTGATCGGCATGGGCATTCCGGAGTACGAAGCCAAGCGCTACGAAGGCCGCGTAAAAGATGGCGGTATTCTTCTCTCCGTACATTCCGATAACTCCGAATGGACCAAGCGCGCGAAGGAAATCCTTGAGCACACCGGTGCCCAGGATATTGCTTCCACTGGCGAAGCCAGCGCCGACTTTTCCAAGACGGATAAGCCGATGCTGCGTGCCAGCTAATCAAAGGGATAACGGCAGTTCAATAAGGGAGTCTTCGTGTTCCGAAGACTCCCTTATTTTTGTGTCAGCAAAATATTCTCAAACTAACTGCTGCTCTTTACGGCAACGAACTACGGCAACAAGCCGTAAACGTCGAGCTCGGTAGAAGTCGGAACAAATACTTTCCCGCCCGCGATGGTTGGCACTGTGAACTTCAGCGCCGACCCCGCAGTGTCTCGGGTGCCTGCCTGCGAGCTGTTGTAAAGTTCCGTGGCGACATTGGTAGCGTCATAGGCGTGGAGCACCGATGGCCCCTGGGGTACGCCCAGGCTGTAGCTGTATGCCGAGTTATCGATGTCCCAGATGATCCCGTTAGCAGCACCGTTCGCTGAAAGCGAGGGCGTCGCCCCATGTGTCTGGAAGACCGCCGACCCATGCGACGTCGGTGTTGTTGAAATCTGCGCCGTACTCGCGTTCCAACTGTAGGCGCTGATCACGTTGTCATTGCAGTGGAAGTAAAGCGTACTGCTGCCCATCCAGTAGGCAGGCGTGGAAAAAATGTTGTTGTAACCATCCGTACACATCGGCAACTGCTGGACTACGTTGTTCGTACCTCCAGCGTTGTAGCCGCCCATGTTGTTCCGGTTGACGACGAAGACGTTCCCGTCCTTTCCTCCTCCCAGAGTTACAGGTAAGGAAGCTGTACTTGGAACGAGAATGTTCGAACCGCTGCCCAGATCGGCATCCCATTCGGCGAGCGTGAAGTTGTCACTCGGCGTAAAGTAACTCGATACCGTCAGATTAGTCGGATCCAACTGAAAGATGGAATCGTTATAGCCATTGGTTACCGGATCTCCTGTGCCGGGATCGCCCGCCACTAGCTCGTCGACACCACTCATCAAATACACGTAGCCGGTCGCATCATCGATTGCCGGGGCGCCTCCGCTAGACCAGTATCCGCCGCCAGCTCCGTCCGGTGTATCGTTGAAGACTGCTTTTTGAGCTAGAGACGTTTTGTCGTAAGCCAATATCCAGCCGTGATTACAGCTGCCGAAGGGAATGTAGATCCAGTTCGTAACCGGATTAAGAGCCAGACCCATGCGTTGATAACAATCCGATTCGAGAGAAATGTTTCCGCCCGAGCTGTCCAGACCCGTACCGGCGACCGATCCGGTTATATTGACAGGTCCTCCGAACTTTTCGGCACCGGTAGTTATATCAAGCGCATGCAGAAAGAACGGAGTGGGATCGCTCTCGCCACCTTCCTCGGCGACTAAATACATGGTGTTGGTGCTGACATCGATCACCGGCGTCGACAGAATGCCCACATAAGGATTTACGCCCGTTATATCGCCCTTGTAGACGGATGGTCCGAGCGGGCCGGCATGCCAGAAAGTCTGCGCTGTGGCTGACGAAGTTGCGTCTGCGTCGAAAGCATAGACGCTGTTGTTTTGCGTCACCACAAAAACCACATCATACGTGCCGCCCGCTATGTTAAGCGCCGGCATATACAAAGGTTGCGCGTAGACCTGACCATCCACCGCATAGGACAGCAGCTTGCCGAACTTGGTTGAGTTAACGTTGGTAGGCGTCAGCCTAACTTCTTCCAGATAGGCGCCATCGCGCGCGTCGTCATTGTGATAGGTGAGAACTGCCGCCTGGCTGATGTTGACAACCGTGAGTGAAGCGGAAGCCGTAAGTGCGGTATCCGCCACACTAGTTGCCGAAATGGTGTGAGCGCCAATGGCGGCTGGCGCCGTATACAGTCCGCTGGCGCTGATTGTGCCGGTGGCCGCACTCCCGCCGGTAGTGCCGTCCACCGCCCAGGTAACGGAAGCGTTCGATAGCCCCTCAATTGTCGCCGTGAATTGCTTCGTCGTCGAGGGAGCGATGGTGGAAGACGACGGCGCAATCGTAAAGTCGACTACACTTACGCTCGCGGTTCCGGTTATCGACCCATCTGCGACAGTCACTGTATGGCTGCCCGCCTGCACCGGCGCCGTGTAAAGACCGCCTATTGAGATAGTGCCAACTGTTGCGCTGCCTCCAACCGTGCCATCCACTGACCAGGTGAAGGTCGTGACTCCCGCGGAAGCGGAGGGTGTGAACTGCTGCGGCTGGGAACTGGACAGCATGGCCGAAGTTGGTGAGAGCGTAACCGTACCCACCGTGACCGAAGCGCTCGCCGTCACGGAAGAGTCGGCGGCGCTCGCAGCAGTTACGGTATAAGTTCCGGGCTGCGATGGAGCGGTGTAGAGGCCCGCCGCAGTGATTGTGCCAACACCGGCATTCCCGCCCACCACCTGATTCACTGCCCAGCTTACCGAAGTATTTGAAAACCCCTGGATCGAGGAAGAGAATTGCTGCGTAGCTCCCGGCGGAAGAAATGCCGTCGCCGGAGAGATGGCTCCAAGCGCGCCCACGGTGACAGAGGCGCTTGCGCTGGCGCTTGTTTCCGCCACGCTGGTGGCGGTCACTTTGTGGTTTCCCGCCTGCGCTGGCGCTGTGTACAGCCCCGACGCGCTGATCGTTCCCGCCGTCTGGTTTCCACCCGCGACACCGTCCACCGACCAGCTCACCGCGGTGTTCGTTGTATTTTGCACGGTCGCGGTGAATTGCGCCGTCGCGCCCACCGCAAGGTTCATGGAAGACTGATTCAGCGAAACCGTTACGTTTGACGCGGCGCTCCCTCCACAGCTGGCTAATATCGAGGCAACTGTTAACGCAATGCAACCTGCAAAAACCTTAGACGTAGTGACGGTCATATTCCGAGGTTGGATCCTGAGTCAAGACTTAGCCCCATTAAGTAGGGCCGCTAATAGATGACGAGCACGGCGGCAAAAGTTGCTAAACACCTGAGGATTTTAAGGGCTTTCAGCGACCCTGGCTGGGGTCTTTGCTTCAGACGTG
>DASRWO010000302.1:0-4355 GCA_035654555.1 Candidatus Deferrimicrobiaceae bacterium
AACAAGGGCGTCATCGCTCGCATTCTGCCGGAAGAGGATATGCCGTACCTCGAAGACGGAACGCCGGTCGAGATTGTGCTCAATCCCCTCGGCGTGCCCAGCCGTATGAATGTGGGCCAGATTCTCGAAACGCATTTGGGATGGGCAGGTTACACCCTGGGCGAGAAAATCTCCAACTTGCTCAAGGAAAACACGCGCACCGAAGCGATTCGCCGCGAGTTGAAGACTCTGTTCAAGGATTCGAAACTTGCGGACACCATTGGTGAGATGGGCGACGAGGAACTGGAAGCACTCGCACCTACGCTCGCTCGCGGAGTCTACATGGGATCGCCCGTATTCGATGGTGCCAAGGAAGGCGAAATCAAGGCGCTGCTCGAGCATGCAGGTCTGCCAACGTCGGGCAAAACGACTTTGCACGATGGCATGACCGGCGACGAGTTCGAACAGCCAGTCTGCGTGGGCTACATCTACATGCTGAAACTGTCTCATCTGGTGGACGACAAGATTCACGCACGCTCCATTGGGCCGTATTCGCTGATCACGCAGCAGCCGCTGGGTGGTAAGGCGCAGTTCGGGGGACAGCGCTTCGGAGAAATGGAAGTCTGGGCGCTGGAAGCTTACGGCGCGGCGTTCATTCTGCAGGAGCTGCTGACGGCGAAGTCCGATGACGTATACGGCCGCACCAAGATTTACGAAGCCATCGTTAAAGGCGAAGCTGCCATGGAGCCCGGTGTTCCCGAATCGTTCAACGTGCTGATCCGCGAGTTGCAATCGCTCTGTCTTGATGTGGAGTTGATCAAGACCGGGGAGAAGCGTCCCGCGGCCAGCGCGGCAGCAGATTAATGTAGCGTCGGCCTGAGGCCGGCGCTACTGACGACTTTTGAAGGAACGTTTCGCGGGGCCAAGGCTCTCAGCTACCGCGAAACATAAAAAACTGGCAACTAGCCGAAACCGACTGTTGCCATGAGAGCAGGAAGCGGAGGAATCCCTTGTTTCGTTCGAGCCCGTTCGAAATGCAAAACACGATTGCCGACTTCGATGCCATCAAGATCAGCCTCGCATCTCCGGAGAAAATCCGGAGCTGGTCGCATGGCGAAGTCACCAAGCCCGAAACTATCAACTACCGCACCTTCAAACCGGAGCGGGACGGCCTGTTCTGCGCCCGCATCTTTGGTCCGGTAACCGACTGGGAATGCCTGTGCGGCAAATATAAGCGCATGAAGCATCGCGGAGTCATCTGCGATAAGTGCGGCGTGGAAGTCACACTCTCAAAAGTGCGCCGCGAGCGCCTCGGCCACATCGAACTGGCCTCGCCCTGCTCGCACGTATGGTTCTTCAAAGGACTGCCCAGCCGCATCGGCCACCTGCTCGATATTTCTCTGCGTGATCTCGAATCCGTTCTTTACTTCGAGGCCTACGTAGTCGTCGAGCCCGGCGATGCTCCGGTAAAAGAGCGCGAAGTTATCAAGGACGAAGCGAAGTTCCGCGAACTCGATCAGCAGTACCGGCCCGCTGGTTTTAAAGCGATGATGGGCGCGGAAGCGATCAAGGAACTTCTGAAGCGCATCGACACCGACGGGTTGGCTGTCGAACTGCGCGAGAAGATGAAGAACGAGAGTTCGCTGCAGAAGCGGCTCAAGTACACGAAGCGTCTGAAAGTAGTCGAAGCCTTTCGTCGCAGCGGCAACAAGCCGAGCTGGATGATTCTCGACGTGATTCCGGTGATTCCGCCGGAACTTCGTCCCCTGGTCCCACTCGATGGCGGCCGCTTCGCGACCTCCGATTTGAACGATCTTTATCGCCGCGTCATCAACCGCAACAACCGGTTGAAGAAGCTGATGGACCTGCACGCACCTGAAGTTATCGTCAGAAACGAAAAGCGCATGCTGCAGGAAGCCGTCGACGCATTGTTTGACAACGGCCGCCGTGGCCGCGTACTGCGTGGCGCGAACAACCGTCCACTGAAGTCGCTCTCCGATACGCTCAAAGGCAAGCAGGGACGCTTCCGCCAGAACCTGCTCGGCAAGCGCGTGGATTATTCCGGACGTTCCGTCATCGTAGTCGGTCCCGAACTCAAGCTGCATCAGTGCGGATTGCCGAAGAAAATGGCGCTCGAATTGTTCAAGCCGTTCATTTATCACCGGCTGGAGCAAACCGGTAACGTCACCACTATCAAGCAAGCGAAAGAAATGGTGGAGCAACAGGAGCCTATTGTTTGGGACATTCTTGAAGAAGTCATCAAGGATCACCCGGTGCTGCTGAACCGCGCTCCCACGCTGCATCGTCTCGGCATCCAGGCGTTTGAGCCGGTCCTGGTGGAAGGCAAAGCCATCCGCATTCACCCGCTGGTCTGCACGGCGTTCAACGCCGATTTCGACGGCGATCAGATGGCTGTGCACATTCCGCTTTCGCCGGAAGCGCAGGTGGAAGCCAGTGTGTTGATGCTGGCCTCGCACAACATTCTTTCGCCCGCCTCCGGTCAACCGATCACCGTACCGACGCAGGATATGGTGCTCGGGCTTTATTACTTAACCAAAGCGAAGCCCGGCGCGAAGGGGGAAGGCCGCGTCTTCGCCAACATTGAAGAAGTGCTGCTGGCGCTTGAAATGGGCCAGGTGGAGACGCTCACTCCGATTCGCCTGCGCTATACAGGTGAATTGATTGACCTGACCACTGCCTACGATGATCAGGACATCATCCACACGGAACCGATTCAGGTGGAGCGCATGTTCGTCAACACGACCGTCGGCCGCGCCATTCTGAACGATCACCTTCCCGAGGGCATGCCTTACATCAACGGCTTGCTCAAGAAAAAAGGTATCGGCGCGCTGGTGAACTACGGCTACCTGCGCTTCGGACTCGAGACCACGGTCAAGATGCTCGACGAAGTGAAAGATTTCGGCTTCAAGTATGCAACTCGAGCCGGCCTTTCCATCGGCATCGACGATATGGTCATCCCCGACAGCAAGAAGACGCTGGTCAAGGACGCCGAGAAGCAAGTCGTCGCCGTGCAACAGCAGTATCTGGACGGCGCCATCACCAACGGCGAACGCTACAACAAGGTCATCGAAATCTGGTCGGCCATCACGGAAAAAGTTGCCGACGAGATGTTCGGTCAGATGCAGCGGGCCGATAAAGAAGGCTTCATCAATCCGATTTACGTCATGGCCGATTCCGGCGCTCGCGGATCGAAACAGCAGATCCGCCAGCTCTCCGGCATGCGTGGCTTGATGGCCAAACCATCGGGCGAAATTATCGAGTCACCGATCACGGCAAACTTCCGTGAAGGTTTGACGGTGCTCGAATATTTCGTATCGACGCACGGCGCCCGCAAGGGTCTGGCGGATACCGCGCTCAAGACGGCGGATTCCGGCTACCTCACGCGGCGTCTGGTCGATGTGGCGCAGGATGTCATCATCAGCGAATACGATTGCGGTACCGTGGATGGCATCTACGTCCAGGGAATCGTGGAAGCCGGCGAAATTATCGAACCGTTGCGCGACCGCATTGTGGGCCGTGTTTCGCTCGAGAAGATCAAAGACTACGACGCGAACGTAATCGTCGACATCAACAACGAGATCACCGAAGAGCTTGCGGTAGCCATTCAGGCTGCCGGAATCGAGCGAGTGAAAATCCGCTCGGTGCTCACCTGCGAGTCGAAGCGCGGCGTTTGCGTCATGTGCTACGGCCGCAACCTGGCTTCAGGACGGCTGGTCGAACTCGGTGAAGCTACCGGCGTTATCGCCGCTCAGTCGATCGGCGAGCCCGGAACGCAGCTCACCATGCGTACGTTCCACATCGGCGGCACGGCTTCTCGAGTATCCGAGCAGTCGCGCCTCGATGCCAAGAACAACGGTACGGTGCGATTTATCGGATTGCAGACAGTAAAGTCGAAGTCCGGAGACTTGGTGGTGATGAATCGCCAGGGCTCGATCGCGGTGGTCGATGAGAAAAACCGCGAACGCGAGCGCTACTCCGTGATCTACGGCGCGAAACTGAAAGTCAACGAAGGCGATCAGGTGCAGCAAGGAAAGATCATGGTCGAGTGGGATCCTTACACTTTTGCCATCCTGACCGAAATCGGCGGCACCGCACAGTTCAAGGACTTGCAGGAAGGCGTCACGCTGCACGAAGAAGTGGATGAGGTTACCGGATTGTCGCGTCACGTCGTGGCCGATTCGCCCGACGAGAAGCGCCAGCCGGCGATCGTGGTCAAAGGCAAAGGCAGCAAGCGCTACCTCATGCCTTCCCGCGCTCACCTCATGGTGCAGGATGGCGATACTGTTTTCCCGGGAGACGTGCTGGCGAAGATTCCGCGCGAGACTACCAAAACGAAAGACATCACTGGTGGTCTG
>DASRWO010000303.1:0-5365 GCA_035654555.1 Candidatus Deferrimicrobiaceae bacterium
GAGGAAGCCGCTTACTTCCACCTAAGAAAGTTAGGCTACACGGTGGTGGCACGAAACTTCCGATCGCCGCGTTGCCGGGGAGAGATTGATCTGATCGGCTGGGAGAAAGACGTTCTTTGTTTTGTGGAAGTGAAGACGCGCAGTACTCGCGATGTAAAGACCGGGGAAGCGGCGGTGGATCGCCATAAGCGGCGCGAAGTGGCGGCTGTAGCACGGGAGTATCTGCGCCGGCTTCCGCCATCATGCCAATGGCGCTTCGACGTGGTCAGCGTATACTATGACCGTTCGAAAGCTAGCCGGCCGCAGATTGAAGTGTTTCGCAATTCCTCCCTTACGGCTTAGAACAAAAAATTTGCATCTATCCTATCTAAAGAGGTTTGAGTGCCTGAGCTGAGAAAAGATCCTATTGTTGGCCGCTGGGTGATTATTTCCACGGATCGCGCCAAGCGTCCCACTGATTTTGCCCGCGAGAATGTTAAGTTAAAGGGCGGATTCTGCCCGTTTTGTTACGGAAATGAGGGCAAGACCCCGCCTGAGATTCAAGCTTATCGTCCGGGATCGAATGGGGGACCAACCTCACAGCGTGATACCCCGGGCTGGACGGTGCGGGTTGTTCCCAATAAGTTTCCGGCCCTAGGGATTGAGGGTACGCTGAACCGGCAAGCTGAGGGCATGTTCGACCGAATGAACGGCATTGGGGCCCATGAGGTAATTATCGAAACACCCGACCACACTGCCAGCCTGGCGACCTTGCCCCCGAAGCGGATTGAAGACGTGCTGTGGACGTTTCGTGACCGCATTCTCGATCTGAAAAAGGACAAGCGGTTTAAGTACATCCTATTGTTTAAGAATCACGGCGAGGCGGCCGGTGCGTCGCTGGAACATGCGCACTCGCAACTGATCGCGCTGCCTATTCTTCCCATCAACGTAGTGCAGGAAATTGAGGGGGCGAAGCAATACTTTCTCTATAAGGAGCGGTGCGTATTCTGCGACATCATCCGGCAGGAAATAGAGAATGGAAGCCGCGTGGTGGCCGAGAACGAGAACTTTCTGACCATCGCGCCCTATGCGCCGCGCTTTCCATTTGAAACATGGATTCTCCCCAAGCAGCATGAATCGGCATTCGAGAACTCGTCCTCGCATATGTTTGAGAATCTGGCCAAGGCGCTGAAGACGCTGCTGACCAAGGCTGACCGCGTGCTCGATAATCCTCCGTACAATCTGGTGATCCACACTTCACCGGCGCAGGATCCGACCAACGACCACTATCACTGGCACATGGAATTTATGCCGAAGCTGACTAAAACAGCGGGATTTGAGTGGGGAACTGGCTTCTACATCAATCCGACTCCGCCAGAGGAAGCGGCGAAATTTTTGCGTGAGGCGAGTGTGGAAGAGTCGATTCCGGCGACGGTAGGGTAGATTTAGTCTTCAGTAAAATCTTGCACTAACTCTGCGTGCGATCCTGAAATTCCTCGTGCCAGGCCATCTGGATCGCTTCCAGCTTGCCTTCGTTCGAAGCTCCGGGATCACCTTTGAAATCGGGTAATTCGGTAACGTAGCGATGCAGGTCAGTGAAACGAACAGTCAGCGGGTCCAGTTCGGGATGTACTTCGGAGAGCAGGATGCCGATATCTTCGGCGTCATCCCAAGTGAGAGTTTTCGGCATAGTGCGGTTCCTTGGAATCAGTCTGTCGGCGTCCACTATCCGGCTTCAGAGAATCCGTTTCACGAAGCCTGAAGTCGGAAAGCGGAAGCCGGGGCCCGGTTTCAGTGATGTTCTTCCGAAATGTAATTTCGATTCCAGGCAGGGATCTCGACAACGACTTTTCCCGGCTTCGTGATCTGCACCTGGCAGCCGAGACGAGAGTTTAACTGCAAATCGGCGGCCATGTCCAGACGATCGGCCTCGTCATCATCCATGGGTGAGAGATTTTCGGCACCTTCTTTGACCCATACGTGGCAGGTGGTGCAGGCGCAGTTGCCGCCGCAGGCGTGGTCCAGCGTCACACCGCAGTTGAGCGCGATGTCCAGAATCGACTCTTCCTTACCATGATCTTCGTAGGGCAGTTTGCCGTGCTCGAACTGCACCGTCTTGCCCTCGGGTAGAAATGTGACCTGGACCGTGTTTTCACCGGGCGCTTCTTCTGTGATCGTGCCCGTAGATTGTGATTTTTCGTCTGACATTTTAACCTCAAGCTTGTTTATCTTCAGTCCTTGCGCAGCACCTGCCAGCGCTCAGGATGACAAACTACAATTCACTCAAACTCTGCTTTTGCCATGGGATGGGGAGCCGTCGGGCCTTCCCCCATGTCGGCTTCGTCCATCGTCTTGCCCTTTAGCGCAGTGGAAACGGCGCCGTCCATCATTAACTCGGCCAGACGCGTTGTGCCGTGATTGAGCGCGTCGATGGCTTTGCGGATGGCCTGATAGTCGTCTTCGCGGTTGACCGCGGTTAGAGACTTCTCCATCTTTGCGATTTTTTTCTTTTCGTCAGTGGTCAGATGGCCCCAGGCGGGACTCCTCTTGCCCTTTTCGAGCGCAGCTAGGATTGTCGCGGCTTCGTTGCGCGCTTCGATAACCTGGCGCTGGCGGAAGTCTTCTTCCGCGCTGTCGAACGAATCGAGGATCATGCCTTCGACTTGTTCGTCGGTGAGGCCATAGCTGGGCTGAACTTGAATCTCCGCCTCTTTGCCACTGCGCTGCTCGCGTGCGGCGACGTTCAAGATGCCGTTGGCGTCGATGAGAAATTTGACTTCGATGCGCGCCATTCCCGCCGCCATCGGCGGAACACCTTTGAGGTCGAAGCGCGCCAGGGATCGGCAATCCTTCGCCAGTTCACGTTCACCTTGCAGCACGTGGATGGCAACATTCGCCTGTCCGTCGACTTGCGTGGTGTAGAACTGCGTTGCCGATGCGGGGATGGTCGAGTTGCGCAGAATGATTTTGTCGGTGACGCCGCCTGCCACTTCGATTCCGAGCGATAGCGGCGTGACATCGAGCAGCAGCATGTTTTCCGTGGCTTCGGAGCCGCCGCCAAGAATATTCGCTTGCACTGCTGCGCCCAGGGCGACCACTTCATCGGGATTCAAATCCGTGTGCGGCTCGCGCTGGAATAAATCTTTTACGAGAGACCGAACTTTGGGAATACGCGTGGAGCCGCCGACGAGGACGACTTCGTCAATTTGTTCGGGCTTGAGACCGGCATCTTTCAGCGCTTGCTTGCAGGGCCCGATGGTGCGGTCGATGATGGGCTGAATCAATTGTTCGAACTGTCCTCGACTTATCTCGCGCAGATACCGCTTCCCGCCGGGGAGTTCGACATCGAGTTTCACCGAAGGCTGCGAGGAGAGAGCGATCTTGGCTTCGATCACGGCTTTGCGAACGGCTTGCACGGCTTCGCCATTGCGGCGGAGATTTAGACCGAGGTCGCCGAGAGTGTCGTCGAGCGCAATGGTGATCAGCAGATTGTCGATGTCGTCGCCGCCCAGATGTGTATCGCCATTGGTGGCGATGACTTCGAAGATTCCGTCGTGCAGCTTGAGGATGGAGATGTCGAAGGTGCCGCCGCCGAGGTCGTAAACCGCAACAATACCGTTCTGCTTTTTGTCTAGACCGTAGGCCAGCGATGCGGCCGTGGGCTCATTCACCAGACGCAGAACTTCCAGGCCGGCGATGCGACCAGCGTCTTTTGTGGCTTGACGCTGCGCGTCGTTGAAGTATGCGGGCACGGTAATGACCGCTTTCGTTACTGGTGCCCCAAAAAAACGCTCCGCGTTGCGTCTGAGCTGCCGAAGGATGAGGGCCGAAATTTCTGGCGGAGTAAATGTTTTATCGCCAAGCTTGATTCGGAGAACTTCGCCGGGCTGCAGATCTTCGGCAAGGCGGAATGGAAAGAACTTCAATTCCTCCTGGACATCCTCCACTCCGCGCCCCATCAGGCGTTTGATCGAATAGACAGCTCGCTCGGGCGTCTCGGTTAAATACTTGCGCGCGGCATTTCCGATAACGGGCTGATTCTTCTCGTCGAGCGCTACGACCGAGGGGACAAGGTTCAAGCCATCGTCCCCGGGGATAACGACAGGGCTCTCCCCTTGCATGAAGGCCACGAGAGAGTTCGTGGTGCCCAGGTCGATGCCGACGATGCGATCAGTTGCCATAGAAAGTTGAAAGCTACTGCTCCAGCGCCTCACTCACATCCCGCACTAAATTGCGGATGTAGTTGCGGCGGTTCAGCAGGTCCACCATTTTGTCCCGCTCCTGCCTGCGCTCTTCCTCCGAGACGGGTTGACCGTTCTGCTGACGCTGGATCATTCCATCCCACATCTTCCAGTTATCCTGTAACTCGCGCAGGAGGGCTTCATGCTTCTCCTCGAGTTCCAGCTTCTGGCGGCCGATTTCTTCAATTAGCGCGGGATCGTCTTCGCCTATTTTCTTCTGCATGCGAAGCTCTTCGAGTTGCATGTTCAACTCGAAAACCTCTTCCAGCAAATCCGGCGGCACGATTTGCTTTTTGAGCTCTCCGCTGGAGCGGGCTTGCTCGGTGGCTGATTTTGATTGCTCTTCCAGTTCCACGCCTTCCAACTGCAAGAGATATTGCGTGCGCTTGATCGGATCCTTCAGCGTGCGATGAGCGTCATTCAACAGCGAACTCTGTTGCAAACTCCATTCCTGCTCCTGAGTCCCCGCCCGCGCATTCAAGTCAGGATGCAGTTTTCGGCTCAGCAGGTAGAAGTCCTTATCCAGCGCGGCCACATCGAGATCCAGCTTGCGGGGCAGGCCAAAGAAAGTGAAATAGTCCACCGGGGCCGGAGGTTGAACCTTGCCACAGGATTCGCAGAAATGCACCGCGCGCATGGTTCCACACGACCAGCAGGATTGAGTCTCGGGTGCGGGTTTTTCTGTGATTGTGGTGAAGGACGAATTCGTCATTTCTACCTACATTCTCGCAACACAACCGCACTCTCTTCGCTTGAACCGGTGCAAGCCCAGGGCGCTGGTTGCTGGGCGAGGACGGTCGCGCCACACGAGATCACGCGGAGAATGAAGTCCCGCAGCCGCATGACTTCGTGGCTTGAGGGTTCACGAACACGAAGCCTTGCTGAATCAGCGTCTCCTGGTAGTCGAGGATCATGCCGTTCAGGTAGATAAAAGACTTCGGATCTACGAATACGCGCACATCGCTGAACTGGAAGATGCGATCACGTTCGCGCGGCTGAGTATCGAAACGAACGTTATAGCTTAGACCAGAACAGCCGCCGCCCTGCACGCCCAGGCGCAATCCACCCTGTTCGGGCGAGATGCCCTCTTTGGCCATCGCGCTCCGCACTTTGGACAAGGCTTTGTCAGTTACCTGAATGCCCTT
>DASRWO010000304.1:0-9093 GCA_035654555.1 Candidatus Deferrimicrobiaceae bacterium
TACAACTACATGGCAGATGACGCGCTCGCCACAAGAGGCTCCGGATAAGGAAGAGCGAGTGAGCATCGGCTTCGAGAAAGGAAATCCCGTCTCGGTAAATGGGATGAAGCTGGATCCTGTGTCTTTGGTCGAATTGCTGAACGAGATTGGAGCGCGCAATGCGATCGGCCGTGTCGACCTGGTGGAAAACCGCTTTGTGGGGATGAAGTCGCGAGGATGTTATGAGACGCCGGGCGGAACACTGCTGATCGCGGCGCATCGCGAACTGGAAGCATTGTGCCTGGAGCGGGAACTTTCGCACTTCAAGCAGCACGTGGCGCTCAAGTATGCGGAACTGGTTTATTTCGGGCTGTGGTTTACGCCGCTGCGCGAGGCGCTGGACGCGTTCGTTGACAGCACGCAGACGGAAATGACTGGCAGCACAACTCTATCTCTGTACAAGGGAAATGTTTCCGTGGTGAGCCGGCAGTCGGAGCATTCGCTCTACCGGACTGATCTCTCGTCGTTCACGATGGGCGATAGTTACGACCAGAAGGATGCGGAGGGATTTATTCGCATCCTGGGATTGCCTTCGCGAACGCGCGCCCGGGCGCGGCAGGAGGTCACGCGATGAAGATGTGGTCGGGGCGGTTCCGGCACGGGCTGGATCCGCAATTCGAGAAGTGGCAGCGGTCGTTCGATTTCGACCGCCGACTGCTGAGTTACGAACTGGCGGCGAGCGGAGCGCACGCTCGTGCTTTGAAAAGTGCCGGGGTTCTATCCGCGGATGAACTCATCAGCATTCTGGAGGGGCTGCAGCAGATTGGGAAGATGGCGGCGGCTGCCAAGGGTTATGTCGAGGACGATGAAGCCGAGGACGTGCATCACTTCGTCGAGAAGCAGCTTGTGGCGCGGATCGGCGAGGTGGGATACAAGCTGCACAGCGGGCGCAGCCGCAACGAACAGATTGCTACCGATCTGCGTCTCTATGTGCGGGCGGCGATTGATGAGCTGCGCAAGGAACTTGTTGAGGTCTGCGGAGCATTCACCGATCGTGCCGATCAAGCGGGCGGCGCGGCCATGCCGGCTTACACGCATTTGCAGCATGCTGAGCCGGTGCTGGTGGCACATTGGCTGCTGGCCTATGTAGAAATGTTTTTGCGGGATGCGGACCGGCTGGCGGATTGCCGCAATCGATTGAACTTGTGTCCGCTGGGATCGGGCGCTATAGCTGGCGCGACCTTGCCGCTCGATCGCAATTTCATGGCGGATGAACTCGACTTTGCTTCGCCGACGGCGAACAGCATTGACGCAACCAGTGACCGGGATTTTGTTCTGGAATTTGTCAACGCGCTTTCACTTCTCAGCCTGCACTTGAGCCGGTGGGCGGAGGAGATGATCATTTTCTCCACGCAGGAGTTTGGCTTTGTGCAGTTGCCGGAGGCTTATTCGACGGGTAGCAGTGCCATGCCGCAGAAGAAAAATCCCGATTTGCTGGAACTGGTGAGGGGCAAGACCGGGCGCGTTATTGGGAACGCAACGACACTGATGATTACGTTGAAAGGCCTGCCGTTGGCTTACAACAAGGATTTGCAGGAGACGCAAGAGCCGCTGTTCGAGGCGGCGGATACGGTGTTGCAATTGTTGCCACTTGTGGCGGGGTTTATGAAAGCCGTGGAGTTCGATTATTCGCGGATGAACGATGCTGCGCAGTCCGGATTTATGAACGCCTGGGCGGGCGCAACGTATCTGGTGAGCCGCGGCGTTCCGTCGCGGCTGGCGCATGAGCAAATCGGCAAAGCGGTGAAGCTGTGCCTGGAAAAAGAATGTGAGCTTGGCGATCTAGGGTTGGATGAACTGAAGGCTTTGCATCCGGCATTTGATGAGGGTTTTTATGCCTGCTTGAAGCCCGCGGCGGTGCTGGCGATGCATGATGTTGTTGGCGGGACTGCGCCGGTGCGGGTGCGGCATGGGCTGGCAGCGGCGAGAAAGAAAATCGAGACCCTGCGTGAGGAGGTCAATCTCCATGCGCACGCGTAAGGCTATTTTGCCGGATGCCAAGCAGATTCACGATTTGATTGCCAGTTATTCGGGCGACGGGACGTTGCTGCCGCGGACACTGGCGGAAATTTGCGAAAACGTACGAGACTTCGTCGTGCTGGAGGAAGACGGCCGCATCATTGGATGCGGTGCTCTGCACCTTTATGGCACGCATCTCGCAGAGATTCGTTCGATCACGGTTGCGCCTCGAACCCAGGGCAAGGGCGGGGGCAGCCGATTGATGAAAGCATTAGTAGCCGAGGCCAAGCGGCACCGCGTGGATTGCGTTTGCCTATTTACGCGCGCTCCGGAATTTTTTGCCCGCCAGGGTTTTCAGATGGCGCAACGGGAAGACCTTCCCGACAAAATCTATAAGGATTGCCACGTGTGCCCCAGATTTCATAAGTGCGATGAAGTGGCCATGGTGCGGGGGAAGCTTCCTACGTTCGCCATTCTTCCCGAGCCGGCGAACTGGCTGGTGAAGTTGCAGGTTTGAGCGGCGCCGGCGATCTGAGTTTCGGGCAAAATCTTAGGGCGCAGAGAAGCGCTGAGAACCCCCGCTGAGAATGCTGAGGGCGGCGCCTTTGGATGCGATCACTTTTTCGGCGACTTGCCTTCCGGTGTATGATGCCCAACGGAAACCATAACTATGTCTATTGCCACCCCGAGCCAGTCCACCGCAGTTTCTCCTGATTCATCCTCGTCCTATAGTGGCCCCCTGGCCGTGGTGACCACGCTCTTCTTCATGTGGGGTTTTCTGACGTGCCTCAACGACATTCTCGTTCCACATCTGAAGCCGATCTTCGACCTGGATTATGCGGAGATCATGCTCATTCAGTTTGCTTTTTTTGGAGCGTATTTTCTTTTCTCCATTCCGTCGGCGAAGATCATCGACTGGATCGGTTATCAACGTTCGATGGTGTTGGGTTTGCTGACTATGGGTTTGGGCGCGTTTCTTTTTGTGCCGGCGGCCAGCGTTCCATCGTATCCATTGTTTCTCATGGCTCTGATCGTGCTTGCGGCTGGGATCACGTGTTTGCAGGTAGCGGCCAATCCCTATGTAACGGTGCTGGGCAAACCGGAAACTGCGTCGAGCCGTCTGAATCTGACTCAGGCGTTCAATTCCTTGGGAACTTTTCTGGCTCCTTTCTTCGGTGGACTGTTCATCCTCAGCACAGCGCCTAAGAGCATGGAAGAGATACGGGCGATGGCGCCGGCGGCGCTGCAGGCCTATCGTTTGCATGAAGCAGCGACGGTGAAGATGCCTTACGTGGGGTTGGGCATCGCTCTGGTAGTTCTGGCGGTCGCGATCGGCAGCTTCAAGTTGCCGAAAATCCCGCAGGCGCAACACCAGGTCGGCGAAAAAGTGAACGATTCGATCTGGAGGCATCCAAACTTGATTTTCGGGGCGATTGGCATCTTCGTCTACGTGGGTGCGGAAGTGGCGATCGGGAGTTTTCTGGTGAACTATTTCAGCCAGCCAGAGATCGGCGGGATGACCGAGAGAGTGGCAGCGGGCTTTGTCGCGTTCTATTGGGGCGGGGCGATGGTCGGGCGCTTCATCGGGTCGAATTTTCTGGGCGGGGCGAAGGCGACATACATGGGGCTAGTAGCAGCCATCAGCATCGCGTTAGTCTTGCTCTCCTACCCAATTGAAAGCCACATGCCGCCAGGATACCAACCAGGGGTGCCGAATCTAACGTGGCTTGCTTGGCTGGTGGTTGCTGGACGTCCTCTGTTCATACTGGTGGCGGTCGCGGCGGCGACGATCGCAGTGGTGGCGGCGCTGCGCGGGGGCAAGGCCGTTGCAAATACCGGACTACTGCTCGGCATTTGCGCCGTATCAACGACTGCGCTAGTAACCATTTCCATGCTGAGCAGCGGACACTTCGCCATGTGGAGCATTATTCTGGTGGGATTCTTTAATTCCATCATGTTCCCCAGCATTTTCACCCTGGGGGTGGCGGAGCTTGGGCCACTGACGGGAGATGGATCAGGAATTATGATTATGGCGATCGTGGGCGGAGCGCTGATCCCGCTGGCGCAGGGTGCGATTGCCGATAAGATCGGTATTCACCACGCGTTCTTTCTGCCGGTGATCTGCTATCTCTATATTCTGTTCTTTGCGTTGAGCGGGTCCAAACCTAATAGCCAGCGCTACGTCCGGAGCCAAGTGGGCTAGCCCGGGACGGGCAATGGATCGATAAGACGCCAAAAGATTGCGGTCCTAAAAGAGACAGACTGCGCGTCAGGCCAGAATCGAAATCAATTCCGGAGTGCAGCGCGAATTCTGCATCAATTTTACGGCATCTTCGGCCGTGAATCTTCCCATGGCCAGAGCCAGCTTTTTGTTGGTCGTGGTCTGAATGGGGGTGCGGTCAATTCGCAGGACGTACTCGGCGGCACGCGCACCGCCGCGATTCACTTTCACGAGAAACTTCGTATTCTTCATGGGCTCCCTTTTGATTCAGGACAATTGCAGAAACAAACGATGTTGACGAGGTACGCATGCTCTAACCGCGACTGAGCGCAGCTCCCTCAATAGTTTCGTCGTACGCAGGTTAAGAGGGCTGACTCATCCCTATATGGATTTGCAGGATTGGGAAGAGCCAATAAGTATATTTTTATGTTAGGCTTGCGGACCGCTTTTGTCAAGTTTTAGCGTTCTGTTCGAATAGATGGCTCGATTTTTCAACGCTGGAAAGTGAACGCGGTTTTGCTGCCGAGCGGAGAGCTAGTTCGATCGTTGACTGAATTGAAGATGGTGAAAGCTCTGCAGTTCCCCAAGCGGGTCCAGTAGACGACGACGCCCGAATCAATCCATACTCGAACCGTGCACGGGCGAAGCGCATCCGTGAAAGGGTTCTGGCTTTTGGCGGCGGTGTTGTGCGGGAACGCGTGGGGAGCGCAAACGTCTCCTTCCCTGCCGAAACCTTCTCAGTCTATTCAACACAACTCTCCTGCACGGGCTGATTCCGGGCCGCGTGCGGCGGTCCCCAAACTTTCTGTTACGGTGACGGATGAAAACGGAGTAGCAGTCCCATCGGCGCGGGTGGAGTTACAACCGCCTCCACCGGCGCTTGGGTTGCGCTGTGAAACCGATTTTGCCGGGCATTGCGAGTTCAGCAATATTTTGTCCGGAGCTTACGAAATTCACGCGGAGAAAGCGGGTTTCTACGCGATTTCTCAAAGTAATGTGCAGGTGGGAGGCACCTCCAATATCGACGTGACTCTCACGCACCAGCAAGAGGCGCGGGAGGTGGTGAATGTGGCGGAATCCCCGCCGGCAATTGACCCGGCGCAGATTTCCGCCAAAGAGGAATTGACCGGAGCTGAGATTATCGATATCCCTTACCCCGGAGCGCACGACTATCGCAATGGGTTGATCTTCATCCCGGGAGTGACGCCGGATGCGTTTGGTCAGCCGCACGTAGCCGGCGCCGAGAGCTATCAAACGCTGCTTTTGCTGGACGGGTTTAACGTGACCCAGCCAACCAATGGCCAGCTTGTGGTGCGGACCAGCGTGGAGTCATTCCGCTCCATCGAGGTGGCGGCCAGCCGCGAGCCAGCGGAGTTTGGCAAAGGATCTGGTGGCGTGCTCAGCTTGAATACTCGCATGGGAGTCGATCACTTTCACATCACCGCGACCGACTTCACGCCCGGGCTGCAGGATATCAAGGGCATCGCGATTGGCCAGTGGCCGCCGATTGTCACGATGTCAGGTCCGATTAAAAAAGGAAAGGCGTGGTACATCGATGCGCTCGATGGCGAGTATGACAACAACATCACGAAGCAATTGCCTGCCGGTTCCGATGCCGATCACGTTTGGCGCGTGGACAACCTGGCCAAGTTGCAGTCGAACCTGACGGCGCGCAACATTGTAACTCTGAGTTTTTTGTCGAATTACTATCACGATGAATATGACGGACTGTCGGTGTTACAACCTCAGCCAACCACTCCGACTGACGCGGAAAGTGCTTACATTGGCTCGTTCAAAGACCAATATTATTTTCGCGGCGGAGCGCTTCTGGAAAGCGGATTCGGCGTGGCCCAGTATAGGGTGGGGCTTACTCCGCAGGCGACCGGCCCCTACATTCAGTCGCCACAGGGCGCGGGCGGAAACTATTACCTGAATGAGCAGGCACTGGCCCGCAGGGTGCAAGGCATTGCAAATCTTTATTTGCCGCCGCGGCAGTGGCATGGCCGCCACGACATCAAAGTGGGCACGGACCTCGACCGTTTGAATTATGGCGCGCAATTTCTGCGCCAGCCGATTTCGTATCTGCAGCCCAATGAGCCATTCCAGCCTTGCCCTACGGACGCGAACGGTGTTCCTCTGGCGCCTTCGATTACCTGCTCGCGCTATTCGGTGTTTTCCGGAGGCAACTACTCGACGATCTACAACTCCGAGGCTAGCGCTTATGCCGAGGATCGATGGCTGCTCACGAACCGATTACTCATCGAGCCAGGCTTGCGCCTGGATTGGGATCAAATCGTGCGGACGCCGTTGTTTTCGCCTCGCCTCGCGGGGACTTACATTCTGGACGATGAAGGCAATACCAAGCTCTCGGCGGGAGTTGGAATCATCTATGACACAACCAACCTGGGTCTGCTCCACCAGCCCTTTGAGGGGACGAGAGTGGATTATTTTTTCAATCCCAGCGGCCAGCCGACGGATGCGAATGGAAATCCCACGAGCGATCCCGTGCCCGTGCCGACTACATTCGAAGCGAACCGGAATACGCTCGAAGCGCCGCGGTACTTGAACTGGAGCGTTGGCCTGGAGAAGAAACTTCCCGACGCCATCTTTCTGAAACTGGAGTTCATTGAGAAGCGCGGGGTGCATGGCTTTGCCTACAACACGCTGAATGGCGCGGTGGATGGTAATTACTTGCTCAAGAATGGACGCGATGATCGCTACGATGCCTTTCAGATCAGCGCCCGGCACCGCTTTCGCCAGTACTACGAAATTTTCGGCGCTTACACGCGATCCCGCGCGCATACCAATCAAGTATTTGATTTCAGTCTGGATATTCCGTTGTTGAGCCCGCAGTTGCCTGGACCTTACCCGTGGGATACGCCAAACCGTTTTGTCGGATACGGCGTGCTGCCGTTCTTCAAGCTGCCGATTCTGCACAAAGTCGATCTGGTTTATTCCACGGAAATCCGCACCGGCCTGCCATTTAACGCCACAACCGATCAGGGACGGATTTATCCGGGCGACCCTCCGGGAACCTTCCGTCTTCCCATGTATTACACGGTCAATCTGCAACTCGAAAAGCGCTTTCATCTGTTCGGGCGTTATTGGGCGCTGCGTGGCGGCTTCGACAATTTCACCAACCACGCGAACTACATATTGGCAAATGCCGTACTCGATCCGACGCATCCAGTTCCGAGTTTTATCGATGGCAACGGGCGAGCTTTTACCGGACGCATCCGATTCCTCGGACGGCAGTGATGGTTGGAGTTCAAGTGATCAGAACCATAATCCCCAGAGCCAATCGACGCTGGCATGCATGATGGTCGAGGCCGGAATGCGCCGGCGCTCGCGCCAGGCGCGTCCGTAGAAAATTCCCGCAATCGTGGCCAGCAATACATAACGCCAATTGAAATGGGCTGACCGTTTATTGAAATGCGAGAGCCCGAAAAGAATTGACGCGATGACCAGAGCCGTGCGGCGTCCGACTCGCCGCTCTAATAAATTTTGCACCCAGCCGCGAAAGAAAAGTTCTTCCGGCACGGCGGTAAAGAAAAATATCAAAATCCAGCGCAGGAGTGCGTTGCCGATTCCCGGCAGGTTGCGATGGGGATGGATAAAGCCCAGTGCCAAACCAAGAACGACAACGATGGGGGCGAAGAAAATAAGCTCGCGCAAGCCAGTCTTCCAATCGCTCCACTTCAGGTGAAAATCGAAGCCGACTCCATGCAACCGACGGATTGCCAGAAATCCGTACACGCCCGCATCCACGAGAAATAATTCGTTTAATGCGCGCAGTCCGGCGGGCCATGCGCTGTCGAACCAGCGCAAGTCGACCGCCAGGCCGAAGAGGAGCAGGATGAAAGCGTCGCGCCAGTCGCCGCGCTGCTCGGGGTCAACGGCCGCGGCTCGCATGAGTAGCCCTGCGATGGCCACAGGCAATAACATATAGAGCGCGAGCCAACTCCATTGGAATATGTGGGCCGAGATAGAAACCATCGCGTAGGGCGCGACCAGCAATGCGGGGACACTCAGGCGCAGCGGCACCGGCCAACGTTCCATGGCCCTTGCCACCCGCTCACCGGCGCAGCCGAACAAAACGGCCGGGGCAAGTTCAAGACCGAGAGCCGCAATCGCCACAGGAGTCACATTCTGCATAAAATTATCTTAAACGCGCTTGTCTCGCCGATGCGTGGGGGATAAAATTCCTTCGCATTCAGCAGGAGGCACAAAATGGCCACAGCACCACTTCCGCCTTTGTCCGAACCTGTGCTCGCGTCTGAAGCAGCGCCGCTCTCGGAAGGGGCGCGCATCGTCAACACTTTCATCGCGCCCTCGAAAACCTTTGGTGATCTGCGTCGCAACGCTAGCTGGTGGGGGCCGTGGCTGCTGATCTCCATCGTCTCGTTGCTCTTCGTCTATTCCATGGACCGGCAAATCGGCTTCGATCTCTACGGCATGGCGTCCGCACTCGTTATCTGGACGATCGTTCTGCTGGGCATTGGATTTTCGGCTAACAGCAAAGTGAAACGCACGACCGCGATTGTGATTGTGGCCGCGTGGTATTTGTTCTGGAAGTTAGGCGTTGCGGCCCTGGCGGCAAGATCATAACCGCGTTAGATCGGCGGCTTAGGATTAAGATCGCTAAGAAGGAGATTTCAATGAACCACATTCTCGTCACGCTTTTTGTTGCTTGTATTTCTGTTAGTTCCGGATGGGCGCAGGGGGCCATGGCGCCTTCGTCCACGCCGGCGGCGCAAAGTGCAGCGCCGGTGAAGGATCCTGTAGCCACATCGCTGCGCCTGCTGCTGACGCGCTCGCGGAACAATACTCTGGGCGCCATTGGCGCCATGCCCGCCGATAAATTCAGCTATAAG
>DASRWO010000305.1:0-27243 GCA_035654555.1 Candidatus Deferrimicrobiaceae bacterium
TTCCCAGCCCGGATTTCTTTTTTAAACAGAGCGGTTGGTCCCGGCGCTGGCAATTCGGAGTGGCTGTTCTTCAACTATTCCTGCCTAGTTGTTTTATCTTTCCCACGTGCGAACTACTTACAGCATCGAGTATTCCGAAGCCAAGCGCGCCCTCGATCTCATCGTGGAAAAAGCTTCGCAGATGCAAAAGGCCGCGTCGGTAGCCGTCGCCGATGTCCACGGCGACTTGATATGTTTTGTGCGAATGGATGGTGCTCCCGTCTCCTCTATCCGCATTGCGATGAACAAGGCCTGGACCGCGGCTCGCGAGCGCAAGCCCACCAAAGAAATCGGAGAGAAGGTCAAGCATCCTGAAAAGTCCCACGACATCGCCTACTATGGCGATCCGAACTATGTAGGCTGGGGCGGCGGAATTCCCGTCTCGAAGAATGGCGAAGTCGTTGGAGCCGTCGGCGTGAGCGGCCTGTCTTCCGCCGAAGACGTCGCCTTGGCAACCTTGGGCGTCGATCTCCTGTCTGGTTCCGAGCCCGCCCCCGCTGTTCGTGTTTCGTAACACAAATCACTTTTTATCGCAGCCCACCAGATTTGGTGCAAAACTCAGGATAACTGAGGGGGACGAGTGACTCGGAAGGACTGCCTGCGCTGCGGCGGTACCGGATATGTCGCCAAGCCCGTGGACATCAGCGGTAAGTCCGAAGGCGTCGCGTTTATTCGGTTGAAGTGTCCGGCATGCGCAGGTACTGGACGAAGCAGCTCAGCTCCACCTTCTACCTCGGGCTGACCGCACGGCCTGTGGTGCTTGCGAAAACGTACGAGCCCGGACCGTCATGTTCCCGCCCTGAAGTGACGCTCCGGGCCCGACGTTCTGACCGTCTTCAAGAGAACCAGAAAAACCTTGTCATTCCGAGCCCTTCGCAGCCGCGCCAGCGGCGAGAACGGCGAGGAATCTGCTGCTTCACGCTGTGACAGCCGCCTTCGCTCTGCGCCGCCGCGAAGCCGTTACAGTCTCCACCCGATTGCGGCCTCCAGCCTTGGCCCGGTAAAGCGCTTTATCCGCCGCCTGCACAACTTCATCCGGAGACGATCTCTCCGAACCAGAAGTTGCCACCCCAATACTTGCCGTCACCGAAAGTTCGTTCGGAGCCGCATCCCGCGCCAGTTGCCGAATCGCCCGCCCAGCCTGCCCCCTCCCGCGCTGATTGCGCCGGTCCGGCCCGCGCGCCTCCTGGCGTCTATCTTTATTATTACCGCGCAGCCGAAAGCTGCTCGCCTCAATGCTGGCGCGCAACTGTTCCAGATGCTCCAAAACATCTTTCGTAGTCTTTCCCGGAAAGACGATCGCGAATTCCTCACCGCCGCATCGGTAAGCCTGACCTCCACCCGTCACCCGCGCTAGTCTCGACGCCACCATTCGCAGCACCTGATCTCCCGTGTCATGTCCATAAGTGTCGTTGCAGCGTTTGAAGTGATCGATGTCCACCATAGCAATCGAATAAGGCGCCTGCAGCCGCAGCAAAGCCTCATGAAACGCGCGCCGCGAAGGTAATGTGGTGAGCTCATCGTGATAAGCCAGCAGGTAAGAAGTCTCCGCCATCGAAACCGCCAGGATGAAAGCCGCCGTCGCGAAATAAGCCGACGGAATCCGCCCCGCTCCTCCAAACCGCAACGCCAGAGCGCTGGCCGCCAGCGCCCACAACAGCCCGCTCTCCACCGGCTTGCGAAAAAGCAGGAACCGAATCAGCAATACCACCCCCGCCGCGGCAAACGCGATCACCGTAGAAAATGCCAAATGCTGCGGGACCACACCCGTAACAGCCAGATGATGCGGATGCCGCACCGCCGCCACAGAATCCGTCCGGCACAGCACTGCCACAATCACGGACTCGACAAACAGAAATAGGCTCGCCGGCCCCACGCTGGAGAACGTAAATCCCTTTTCCTGCGCGAACGAGATCAGCACAAAGTTCAGCGGCAAGAGCAGGCCGACCGTCACCAGCGCCGTGGTTGCAGGTCCGCTGGCCGCAATGTGAGGGACCGACGAGTAATAGGAAATTCCGCGCTCCGCGAGAAACACCACCAGCAGCGCAAAAAAGATCCGGCTGGAGTGAAATCGCCATGCCATCAGCAGCCCCACCACCAGCGCCGCATGCAGCGCAAAGGTAATGATGGCAGCGCTCGGAGCGATCATCGCCGTATGCAGCAGGATCGCAACCGCTGCAACCCAGATAGCCGGAGTGAGCAGAGACTTCATCGGAGTGTGGCTCTGGAGCGCATACTTTTGACGATCATTACTTGGCGATCATTACTTTGGCGATCATTACTTCTATTTCTAAGAACGTTAAGAGGGGTTCCTTATGCAGCCGGAGTCCTCCGTGGTTTCTGCCCTTCAGGTTATATCCGGGATCGGGTGGAGAGTAGTTGACGGAAAGGGTTCGGAGACCGATTGCGCGCGTGTTGCGGCAAACTGTTTGCAGGCAAATAGAGATTGTAGGGGGTTGGGCTACGGTGTGGAAAATATGGCGAAAAAGAGCCCAAAAAGTAGACCGGGAGAAGTTCGAACGGATCGTAACAAATTTCTTACAGGGCAAGCCCTTGAAGCGTGACAAGCTGAAGGTCAGCAAGAAAAAAGAGAAGTTAATTCCGCCCCGCAACTTCCAGGGCGTACCTGTGTTTGAGTAAGCATGACTCCAGATGAGCGGGAACAGATGGCGATCCTCTGTGAGCGTATCGCGGTAGAGCGAGATCACAAGAAATTTTCAGATCTGGTAGATGAGTTAAACGATCTGCTCGACCGCAAAGAGTCGCGCCTTGAGGCTGCGGAGAAGTCGGTCCCGCTGCAGAAGTGAACCAATCAAAGGTCGCATCTTCACGATCTGTTCAATCCGCGTCTTCGCAGACAACCTGTCCCAAATGGCCGCGAACCAGCTCGCAACTTTTACGGATTACACGGGCCAGACTCAGAATCAGAATCCGGTGATCCTGACGGCTGGCGGACTAAATCGGGAGTGCGTAGCGAAATGGACGCTCTGCCATACTCCTCCAGAAATAAACCAGGATGATCACGCTGGCAACCGCAGCATAAGCGCACCACAATGAAGTAAATGCGTAGCGCTTGAACTCCATCACAATCAGCAGAATCGCCAGATTCGCAGCGCCAAAGACTACCATCATCCTGATCTTCGAGAGGAACAACGACCCGCAGGTCGCGATCACATAGAAGATCGCAACCGCCATATTGTTGGTAGCTTGATTCATATACACGATACTGTTGCCCTTGACATAGACCTGGGTGGGGAAGGCCGTCAGGGCCCATAAAATGTAGAGCGTCGTTGCGGCGCCGATCCCCAGGAATGGCCGCATTCGTTTGCGGCTCTTCGCGTCCGGCTCAAACAGGAGCACACTGAGTGGCAGCAGAAAAGGAAGCAGTCCTTGCGCGTACAACATAAAAGCCGCGCCCATATCGTGGGTCACCGCAGGTGAAAGAATCCCGTCCAGCCCCAGCCAGACAAATCCCTCGATGAACTGATGAATGGCAAACAGCACCGGCAACGATGCGAAAAGCAGTTCGCGCCGGTGTTTTACCTTCGTCACAGTAGCGACGCCAATGGCGCCGAGAACTCCGCTGCCCACAAAGTTCGCTGTGGCTGAGAAACACATTGCCCTTCTCCGCTGCGAAGATTACACGCGTCCTCGTAGAATGCCAAATATTTTAAACTGTGTGATCCAGAGACCCGCGTTCTTTGCTAGCCGAAGCATCCAGGTAAGCCGGGCTACGCAATGCTCTTTGCAACTTTTTTGCAGGAAATCCTTTTCCCGTTTTGAAACCTCAATCCACTTCTGCAAGCGCACGCCTTTCGTGCTTCTCACTTTCCGTTTCAACTGAGCCCTTTCTAATTAGAATCGCTCTGTAATTAAGGCCTGCTTATGAGAATTCTGATTGCGGAAGATGACGCGGCGCTGGCCAGCTTTGTGCGCCAGGGGTTGCAAGGCGAACACTATGCCGTGGATGTGGCTATGGATGGCGAGCAGGCGCGCGCCATGGGCAGCGAGACGGATTACGATCTGGTAATTCTGGATTTGAATCTGCCGCGCGTGGATGGTGTGGCCGTGCTGCGCCATTTGCGCCTGAAACGTCCCACTTTGCCAGTGCTGGTGCTTACCCTGCGCAGCCGGGTCGAAGACCGGGTGCAATGTCTGGATACCGGCGCGGATGATTATCTGCCGAAGCCGTTTTCCTTCAGTGAACTCTCTGCCCGCATTCGCGCTCTGCTGCGCCGCAGTCACCTGCCGTCGGAGTCCGTGATGATGGTGGAGGACTTGAAACTGGATCGCGTGGAACATCGCGCCGAGCGGGCCGGCCGCCGCATCGAGCTGACTTCCAAAGAATTCTCGCTGCTGGAATATCTGATGCGCAACGCGGGCCGCCAGGTCTCCCGCGCCATGATCATCGAACATGTTTGGAATCTCACTTTCGATTCGACCACCAATGTGGTGGATGTTTACATCAATTACGCTTCCTCGCAGGTGGATAAGAGAAAGGTTGGCAAACTTTCTCTGGCCATTCAGGTGGCGTTTCAGGAGCTGGGCGTGTTCCCAGCGTCAACCACGCAGATCCCTCTGGATACGAACGATCCAATGCCATTTAGCACGGTGCAGGCTATTCAAAACGTGGAAAGAACAGCCGAGGTTGGACGTATCGCCTCTTCGCCAACTAATTCTCTGGCGGGCTCTTCCGACGAGACGGATCTGTCCACTTTGCGCAGTGAATTGGAACAAGCGCTGCACGGAGAGATTGCGCTGCGCCAGGTGTCGCTGCACCGCGATAGCGAAGGCCTGGTAATCAGCCTTCGCGAATTCGGCTTTTTTGACAGTGGCTCGGCGACTATCAAACCACAAGCGCTGCCGGCGTTGGATCGCATCGCTTCGATTCTGGCGATCCGGACTTGCAGGCTGAGCATCGAAGGCCACACTGATAATGTCCCGATCCATACGGCCCAGATGAACTCGAATTGGGAGCTCTCGACGGCGCGAGCCACGGAACTGATTCGAATTCTCATCGTCGGCCATCGCTTTGATCCCGCAAGGCTCTCAGCGGCTGGTTACGCCGAATATCACCCCATTGCCAGCAATCTCACGGTTCAAGGAAGGGCACAGAACCGTCGCGTAGACATCGTGATCTTGAGCGACCACGGCACCTCGGAAATTGCAAGCGATCACAAGCAAGGTGGAAAGCCTTCTCCGGGGCTGCCGTAAGAGAGGCTCGCTCGGCGGGATCGGAACACTTTCACCTAAAGTCCTGCTCTGGCATGCCGATGATTTCAGAGTGGCAAACCCGGCCGCCTCGAGGGGCTGCCCACCACTAACCTTGCCCCACGGCGAGAAACGATTACGAGGCTGACACGAGATGGATTTGCAAGCGAATAAGCCGAAAGCCCGCGAGGCGATGGCGGCGCATGAGGAGCTACTGCAGCTGGTTGGATTCCATGTGGGTGGCGAGGAATTCGTGATCGATATTTTGCGGGTGCAGGAAATCATTCGCACCCAGCAATTGACGCGGGTGCCAAATTCGCCAGATTGCATGGAAGGTGTGATGAACCTACGGGGGAAGATTATTCCCGTGATCGGCTTGCGAAAGCGCTTCGGTCTCGAAGAAGCGGCGCCTGATAAGCAGAACCGGATTGTAGTAGTCGAAATCCAGGGAGCTGTGCTTGGCTTCGTCGTGGACGCAGTTTCTGAGGTCCTCCGCATTCCGGCCGGCTCGGTGGAACCGCCTCCGCGTATTAGCCTGGTCGAACGGGAATACGTTGCCGGAGTGGGCAAGGTCGGGGACCGTTTGCTGATTCTTCTCGACGCTGATCGCCTGATGAGTGGCGCCGAACAGGAAGTAATCGGCACTGCCGCTGCGCAAGCATAAGTTACGGCGTCCCGTAGAGGACGAGGGAGCAAAATCTCTGTGAGCGATGACGCGTTACAAGATCCTTCGCTGATCCAGGAGTTTCTGGTGGAATCGGAGGAGCTGCTGCAGCGCATGGATCAGGACCTAGTCGCCCTGGAGGCTACTCCCAGTGATGCGGAACTGCTCAATCGCATTTTTCGCGCGCTACACACCATCAAAGGCACCTCCGGTTTCCTTGGATTTGAACCGGTTATTCGCTTGAGTCATCGCGCGGAAGATGTACTGAACGCATTGCGCAAGGGTGAAGTGCAGCTGACGCACCCGATGATGGATGCTTTGCTTTCCGCGCGAGACTACCTGGGAAAGATGATGCAGGATATCCGCGCAGGCGGTTTGAAAGAGTACGAACTCGGGGCCCTGCTCAGGAATCTTGAAGCCGCTCAGACTGTCGGTCAGCCTTCTCCTTCTCTGGGGCAATTGCTGGTCAAACAGGAAGTGATCACGCCGGCAGCGCTCGATGCCGTACTGGCGGAACAGTCGTCTTCAGCGGAGCCGCGCAAGCTTGGGCAGATGTTAGTGGACAAAGGGTTGGCTTCGCCGGCCGAAGTTGGTGATGCGCTGGTGCGTCAGAAAGAGATTGCTCAGCAACACGCCGCCGTCCCAACGATGCGAGTGGATGCCGCCAAGCTGGACGATCTGATCAACCTGATTGGCGAACTTGTGCTGGAGCGCAACCGTTTATTACAGCTCAGTAAGGACTCCTCTTCGAAAAAGGTGGGCACGAACGAACTGAGTTCAGCGCTGGCTCAATCCTCCGCGCGTCTGAGTTTTATTACGGAAGAGTTGCAGTCGGCAGGTCTGAAGACCCGCATGGTCCCCATTGAAACAGTTTTTCGCCGCTTCCCTCGTCTGGTGCGTGACGTCTCGGGCAGCCTGCAAAAAGAAGTAGACCTGTCTCTGTTCGGACAAGATACCGAACTGGACAAGACCATGGTCGAACTGGTCGGCGATCCGCTGGTTCACCTGGTTCGCAATTCACTCGATCATGGCGTCGAAATGCCGGAAGTCCGGGAAAAATCGGGGAAACCGCGCCGGGGAAGCATCCGGCTAGAAGCCCGCCAGGAAGGCGATCAAATCGTAATCAGCATTCGCGATGACGGCGCGGGAATGGATCCGGCGCGAATTGGGCGCAAAGCTGTAGACAAGGGACTGGTGACTGCAGAGCGTCTGCGCGGGTTGAGCGCGCGGGAAATTCTTGATTTCATTTTTCTTCCCGGCTTCAGTACCGCCGAAAAGACCACAGATCTTTCCGGGCGCGGGGTGGGCATGGATGTGGTCCGCACCAATCTAAAGAAATTGAATGGCTCGGTCGAGATCGACAGCCATCTCGGGCAAGGCACGACCGTAAAGCTGCGTTTACCTCTCACCCTGGCGATCCTGCCAGTGCTGCTGGTGCAGGTGGAGAAAGATGTTTACGCTCTGCCGCTACGCTCGGTGGCGGAGACGGCGCAGATCAATCCCAAGAATGTGCATCAAGTGGAGGGCAGCGAAGTGCTATGCCTGCGGGGTGAGACGCTGCCGCTGTTGCGACTGGATCAGCTGTTCCCGGCGGGCGCGAATTCCCGGAAGCTAACGCCCGCTGGCGGTGCTCTGCAGGGAGGAGGCGACGAGAGCCAGAAAATTGTGATTCTAGGAGTCGCGGACAAACGGTTCGCACTTCTCGTCGACCAATTGCTGGGGCAGGAATCAACCGTGATTAAGCCTTTAGGCGCGTTTCTGCACGGGTGCTCAAGTCTGGCTGGCGCCACCATCAGCGGAGACGGGCAGGTTCGTCTGGTTCTGGACCCGGCAGGATTGCTGGAAAATTTACGATCTGCCGCGCCCATGGTCCAAAAGGCTTCCGCGTGACCACCGCACCGTCGCTGCGCGCTATTCCCAGCACCGATGGTCCACCGGAGCCTGAACTGGCGCGCATTCGCGACATGATCTATCAGACTGCGGGAATTTTTCACCCCGATAATAAGTTGCGTTTGCTGCAGGACCGATGCGGGCGCCGCATGAAGGAACTCAAAGTACAAAACCTACGCGAGTACTCCGAGTGCTTGACCACCCGTCCCAACCGGCAAGCCGAGTTGGTGGCGCTGCTGAATGAGATCACCATTGGAGAAACTTCGTTCTTTCGCAATCAGCCGCAGATTGATGCTCTACGCCGGATTGTCATTCCCAAAATTATTGAGGCCAAATCTAATCTGCCATTGCGGCGGCTTCGCATCTGGAGTGCGGGCTGCTCCACCGGGGAAGAACCTTACACGCTCCGGATGTTGGCGCTGGAGGAGGCAAATGGGCCACTCAAAGATTGGTCCATCGAGATTCTCGCGACTGACCTTAACGAGCGCTCTCTGGCCCACGCCCAAGAGGGGATTTATGGCAGCTACAGCACGCGTAATCTGACGCCGCTGTATCGCGACAAGTACTTTGTTCCGCAGGGCGATAAGCTGCAAGTGAACCGGGTAGCCCGTTCCAACATCGGCTTCAGCCGGCTTAATCTGTCGGACGATTCGCGCATGACATTCATGAATAGCATGGATGCCATTTTTTGCTGCAACGTACTGATCTACTTCGATCTGGCGTCCAAGAGACGAGTCATCCAGCATTTTTTCAATAATCTGCTGCCTCACGGATATTTGTTTCTGGGACACTCCGAATCGCTTTTTGGCGTGAATGATGACTTTCGGCTGGTCCACTTGCCTGGAGCCACCGCTTATGTGAAAGGGGAACGCCTGCCCGCGGGAGGTAAATCGTTATGACCGCCGCAACTGCAACCAAACAGGCATTACTGCAGCGGCTCGAAGGGCTGCATCAGATCCCGACCATCCCGGCGGCGCTCGCGCCGTTACTCCGTTACTTGCAACAGCCACTGGAGCAACTCGACGTACAGAAAGTGACCGACCTTATTTCCCAAGACAAATCGCTGGCGGCGCAGTGTCTGCAGATGGCCAATTCACCGCTCTTCGGGCGCTCGCAAGGCGTTCAGTCGCTGCGCGCCGCAGTGGTGAGCCTGGGATTCCATCATGTCAGCGACATTGCCATGTCGTGCGGGGTGTTGAGTATGCTTCCGACCGAGGTAAGCAGCCTGGATCCGGTGGTTTTCTGGGAGCACTCTCTGGGATGCGCCTTAGTCTCGCGGCACATTGCGCGCAAGATCAGTTTCTCTGACCCGGGAAAAGCGTACCTGGCGGGCCTGCTTCATGATTTGGGAATCATCGTCAACCTGTGGATCTTGCCGAAAGAATTCAGAACTGCCTGGGAGACGGGGAAAGCGGAGGGCATTCCTCTGCATGAGGCGGAGCAAAAGGCCATGGGATTCACCCACTGCGAAAGCGGACGTTTGTTGGCCGAACGCTGGCAACTTGCTCCTGAACTGATTGAGGTAGTGAGCTGTCACCACTCTCCGGAAAAATCGTCGGACCATGCCGGGCTCGTCGCCTTGGTGCAAGTCGCCGATTTACTTTGTCGCATGAGCGGGTTGAACTACGGCTATGTGGAAGAACGGCAGGTGAACCTGGCGGAAGAGTCCGGCTTTGGCTTGCTCGGCCAACATTCCACGAAGTTGAAGGATTTCGACTGGGCGCGCCTGACCTTCGAACTCGATTCCTACATGGACGAAGTCCACAGTCTGGTGCGCGCAATTTACCGAACGTGAGCTATCAAATCGCCAACTCGCCGATACGCGTACTCATCGTGGACGACAGCGCCTTTATGCGCACCGCGATTTCCCGGATGATCGCGTCCGATCCCAGTATTTTGATCGTGGGCACTGCCGGCAGCGGCATTGAGGCGCTGCAGAAAATTCCATCGCTCAATCCGGATGTGATCACGCTCGACGTGCAGATGCCGGGTTTGGATGGACTGCAAACCCTCAGCCGCATCATGAATGAGTTTCCCCGGCCCGTCATTATAGTGAGTTCACTCACATTGAAAGACGCGGAAACCACATTCAGCGCTCTGGCAGCGGGGGCGTTTGACTATGTTCCCAAGGAGCTTTCCACAACGTCACTAGACATTCTTCATCTGCAAAATGACTTGATCGCGAAGATTAAGGCGGCGGCAGAGTCCGGGCTGCGGCGCAATGCGCTTGTGATCCCGCGGAAGCCGGCCCGCGCAGTAAGTGTCCCGATGCGTGAAGCTTCACTTTCTGCGCCTGCCATCGTTGCCATTGGCGTCTCGACCGGAGGCCCGAAAGCACTGCAGGACATTCTGCCGTTGCTTCCGGCGGATCTCATGGTTCCGATTCTGGTGGTGCAGCACATGCCGGCGGGATTTACTGCACCGTTTGCCAAGAGACTAGACAGCCTGTGCGCAGTGTCGGTGTGCGAGGCGAAGCACGCCGAGATCATCCAACCTGGAGTGGTCTACATTGCTCCCGCGGGAACGCATCTGACGGTAGAGCGGGGCAGTTCCCGAACCGCACTCTGTCTCTCCGACAAACCCGAGAATAAGCTCCATGTTCCCTCCGTCGATGTGATGATGCATTCGGTGGCGTCCGCTTTTCGCTCGCTGGCGATGGGAATCATTATGACGGGAATGGGATCAGATGGCGCGCAAGGAATGAAGGCTATTCATCGGGAGGGCGGCTTTACGGTGGGCCAGGATGAGCCGAGTTGCACAGTTTACGGAATGCCTCGGGCCTGCGCGGAAATGGGAATTCTGGATCGCGTGGTGCCGCTCTCGGAGATTCCTCAGGAGATTCTGCAATCTACGCATTATCGCAGAGCGAGCGTGAGTTAAGCGGACGCTGCGAAATCGATCGGATCACGATCCAGCGCTTCGCGAATTCTCCTCAACAGTGTCGAGATGGAAAAAGGTTTGGCCAGATACTCCTCTTGAAAAGGGGATAGTTCGCATAGTGCCAACTGCCCGACGTAGCCGCTCATAAGCATGATGCGGACATGAGGACACAAAGCGAACAACGACTGCGCTAGTTCGTGCCCGCTGATTCCCGGCATGACGACATCAGAAAGAAGCAGGTCTATGGGTACAAGGCATTCGTGATAAAGGCGTAATGCGTGATCTGTGTTTTCTGCCGCGATCACCCGATAACCGGCCGATTGTAGAGCTTCTTGAATGGCCCTCCTTACCAAAGCTTCATCTTCGACCAGGAGAATGGTCTCACTACCGACCCACTGGCAAGTCTCGGTGGCTCCGATGGCAATCGTCGCGTCGAAGGAGACGAGGGAAGCGAGTCCCAAAAGATTCGTCTCGCGCTCGACCCTGGAGGGCTCGCCACTGGCAGGAGAATCAGACTGCCCATCCTTCTTTTTATCTTTATCTTTATCTTTACTTCTATTTTTATTTTTGTCCACGATTCACGAGCAGCAGATTGGCTGCCATACTCTTTTGGCTGGAATGCACTTCGCGTAAAGAAATCGGAAGCATTTAGCGGTACACGACGAGCTACCCACAGGAAGTCTTTCCCAAATCGGTCGACCGTTTTGGGAGTGCAGGGCCAAACGAGACCCGATTTGTGGAATCTATCTCTCGCTATTTTCGTGGAGGATGGCGGGTTTGCTTGAGCTGGTAAGAATGGTTTCGTAAGGATCAAGTAAGAGCTTGTGGGCGCCCGGGGGGGCGGACAAGTGAAAGGGAGTTTCAGGCCCGTCGGCAAATACGCGACCGAGAAGCATTGGCGTTCTGCCCGAAATCAACGCGTAAATTGGGACGGAGGTGACCAGGGTGTCTGGGGAATCTTTCTGCTGAATCATCCCACTTGCGGTTACAGCGTTTCCCTTGGGTATGAACTTAACGGAGTGCAACTCCAGTCTCGGCAATGAGGTGCCATTGATCCATCCATCGAGGAACCAGTCCAGTGAAGACTTGCCTTCGTATCGCAAGGACGGGGGCAGGCCTTCGGCGAAAACATCCAGGAGCTGGCGAGTGGTGATGGCTTTTCCCTGGTAACGTTCGCGAATTTTCCGGAGCGCCCGCACAAAGAGATCGTCTCCGCTCTCGCGCTTGGGTGACTTTCGTTCCGTCTCGGTAGCGGCATCCTGCATCATGGAGTGCAGCATGTAGAAGAGCCAGGTGCCTCGTCCGTAGCTGATCGCCTCGTAGCCTTCCGGAAAACTCGACGATAACAGGCGGCTCCCCAGGGTGACTGGTCCTGCGTCTTTGCGCAAGTTGCCTTCTTTATTCTTGGCGAGCAAATCCTGCCGATATTTTTCCATGACCTGCCGGAAACCTGTCGGGTTTCTCTCGCGCAGAATCATTAATGCGCAGTAGTTTGCCAGTCCTTCGGAAAACCACTGATCGCGATAGGTACGCCAGGTGACCAGATCTCCCCACCACTGGTGTGCGGTTTCGTGAGCTGGAATCTGCTGATCGATTAATTCCTGTGACGGATTCATATGGATTTCCTGGCGCTCTTCCGGAGTGAGGAATGCGTAGGAAGACAGGAAAATCAGCCCAGGCCACCCCTGACTCTCGCGCCCGGGAAGTTGGGTGAGCGCCAGATTGCCGTAAGGGAACGGACCGAACCGATCAGCATAGTAACGAATGGCCCGAGCGGCGGTCTCGGCCACTGCTGCGGCGTTGCGGGCGGGGGATAATGAGATTGGAGCGCCCGGTAGTGGCAGAGGCACTGTTCGGCTTGACGGCTCCGGTTGAGACTCGATTTGTACCGAAGCGTTAGGGAAGCCGCGTTCCACTCCCGCGGTGGCGTAGGCATCTACGTGAACATTACCGGCCTGCGCCGTGGCGCGAACATATTTGCCCAGATCAAATCCCGCAATTGGGATGGGGCGCTCCGAGATCCAGCGGCCTACTTGATCGCCTGGAGCAATCTGCCTGGAGAATTGAGTTCCCGAAGCTGTCTTTGGAAGTTCGGAAGGCTTGCCGGTCGCAACCAGCGTCCAACCCTGCGGATAGTGGAAAGTGAGATCATAATCCGACATGGCCATCCCGCGGTTGGGATACCAATTGCCACGCTCGCCCACATATAGCAAACCATTACCAGCTTCGGCCAAAACTTCTCCGCCGTAGACAAAGCGCAGGCTGATCTTTTGTCCTTTTCGCGCCGGTTCTGACAGAATCACGGCGACCAGGTCATTTCCGCTACGGGCGAGCTGTGTGCCCTCCACTGCGGGATTCTGGAGATATTCGACGGCGCGGCCATCCTCTTCCACGGATTGAATCTTAAGAAAACGCGATAATTCGAAAACCAGGAACTGCGATCCGTCGCGCAGAACCTCGAGATTAAGATTCACTTCCGCATCGAGTTCTTTAGGCGGCTTTACCTCAGCATCGATGACGTAACTTCTTACCGAGATCGGATCCTCTCGCGACTCGGTTTCCGTGGGAAGAGTTTGCGCGACAGAAGGACGCCCCGGTGCCGAGATGCCCGCGGAAAATGAGGTCCAGACGTCGTAGTAGACGGATCCGTCTTTGGTTTTTGCTTGTCCCGCCTCCACTTGTTCTCCGGCAGTTGAATCGTAGAGTACGTCGAAGACGCCAAGCGTGTTTCCCTGAAGCCGAGCATGCAACAGGCGATCGGCTGAGTTCGCAAGCGGCGAATTTCTGGAAGGCTGGCGATTCGCGGTGGGAAGCATTTCGCTGAAAGTGGCGAGCAATCTCATGGCGTCGACTGGGGCCAGGTTGCGGGCCGTTTCATCCCATCGGGCAACAAAGGCCGCCGCATCCTCTGGCGCTCTGAGGCCGGGCTGCAATTCGTCCGCTGTATTGTCGTTGAAGCGGAAGTAGGCGGTGCTGAATCGCTCCTCAAGAATTGCCATTCCCGTAAACAGGCTCATCGATTTGCGCTCTACTTCGTTGGCTGGGATCAACAGGACTTCTCCATCGCCCTCGAAAAAGGCTCCAGTGATCTTGCCCATCACATCCTTGGTAAAGGCGATTGTGCCGTCCTCGAGAGTGATGTGGATCGCTGGCCGGTCGATCGAGCTGTCGCGCACCCGGAAGACGCGCGAGGTATCGAGACCGATGCTGCTCAGTTGCAGATAAAGTAACTCGGCCGGTCCGGGCTTGTGCGGAGGAGCCTGAACTGAGGGCGCCTGGTTGGAGTATGCATAGAGAGAAGGCAAGAATGTCAGGGAAGCGGCGAGCACGATGGCAAATTTGTACAGTTTCGCCGGTACTTTCGTCACGTAGGTGTGTGTCCCCACTGTTGCTAGAATGCGCTTCAATGCCCCGCCGTGTCACTACTTTCGCAATTTTAACTGTTTGGGTGGCGTTTGCCGGTGTGGCATCGGCGGACACGATCCATTTGAAGAACGGTCGCACGATTCTCGCCGATCACGTTCGGGAAAACGGAAACCGTTACGAATACGACATTGGCGACGATAGTTATGCGATTCCGAAAAGTGCAGTAGAACGGGTCGAGGCGGGTGGAATGCCGGCGACCGTGGCTTCCGCGAGCGCGAACAAGGGTGGCGCAGATCTTCCCGTTTTCATGCCGGTCGACAGCCTCGCGAACGAAGATGGTCTTCTCAAAACAGTTGTGAAGGACGGCAAAGTTGATTCCGATGCGGTGGCGAAGCTTGAGGGCAAAGGAAATTCAGAGTTGAGCGCCACGGCTGATTTTATTGCCGGCAAGTTCGAATTCGATCATGGCAACGTCGCTGAAGCGCGCCGCTATTTCGATAGCGCGCTGCGTTTTCAACCGGAAAATTCCACCGTTCTCATTTACTACTCGGCTCTGCTGGTACGCACTGGGAACCCTTCGCAGGCACTCTCCTATGCCCAGCGAGCGGTGAGCGCATCTCCTAACTCGCCCGACGCTTACACGGTGCTGGGTTATGCGCAGCAGGCTTGCGACCGTACCCGGGACGCTGTTGCTTCGTGGAAGCATTCTCTCGAACTACGTCCCGATCCGGCGGTTCAGCAATATCTTGCGAAAGCGCAGCGGGAGCAAAATGTCGAGACCGACTTTACGCAGCGCGAAAGCAGCCATTTCGTCTTGCACTATGAGGGCAAGCAGAGTTCAGAGGCGTTTCGTCAACAGATTCTCAGCGCGCTTGAGTCCGATTACGATGATCTGGCTCGTGATCTGGGAACGCCACCTCGAGACAACATCCTCGTAACGTTATATACCGAACAAGCTTTCTTTGACGTAACTCTCGCCCCATCCTGGTCGGGAGCACTCAACGACGGCAAACTCCGCATTCCGATCAGCGGCCTTAGCTCGATGACGCCGGAATTGGCGCGCGTGTTGAGACATGAACTGACCCACACGTTTATCAATCAGCTTTCCGCCGGCCGGTGTCCGACCTGGCTGCATGAAGGGATCGCGCAGTTTTTTGAACCCAAATCGTTGGGCAGCGATGGGCGGCAATTGGCTCAGTTGTTCAAGGCGCAAAACAATATACCGCTCAATGTACTGGAAGGAAGCTTCCTTCGCCTCTCTGGGCCACAGGCTTACCTAGCTTACGCGGAGTCGTTGGCTGCAGTTTCCTACATTAACGATTCTTCGGGGATGGGCGACATCCAGCGCATTCTTCAGCTTCTAAGCCAAGGCAGTTCCACCGAAGCTGCTTTGCGTGCGACCATCCACTCCGACTACGGCCAACTCGAGTCTGAGGTCGGCAAGTACCTTAGCGATAAGTACGGCGACTAGCGGAGACAACTCGGATACAGCCGTGAGATCGTAGTTTTCTTGCTTGCAAATTTGCCCGCTACCACCGCTTGTGCTAGTTTCGATTGCAAGACTCCGCTTTGCATGTGTGCTTTGTTCCACTCTCGTGAGCCCGAGCCTCTGCCTACCACAGAGCCTGCGACGAACGGTTTTCCGGCTATTGACGGCGGGCAGATTGCCGCGACCACTTACGGAAAACGCGCGGCTGGCGACTTCTATGAGTCTTTGCGAGTTGGCCCAGAGCGGATTTTATTTGGGCTGCTGGACGTCGCAGGTCGACGCGAGACCAACCAGGTCATTCTGTCGGCGGCACAAAACATCTTCCGCTCGATGGGCGTGGAATTATTTTCGCGGCGCGACTTTAACGAAGCCGAAGCCATGACCGAACTCTGTCTTCGGCTCAACCGCGGAATCATGGAAGCCGCCAAGGGCATCTGCTCGTGCCCTGCGTTCATCGGCTGCTACCACGAGAAATTCGGAACCCTTTGCTACACCAACGCCGGACACACGGCGGGGCTGCTGCGCGACAGCACCGGCATCGTTGATCTTCTTTCGACGGGCCTGCCGCTGGGTTTGTTCTCGCATGCTACCTGCGATGCTCCCACGGTTGGTCTGGAGAAGGGTGCGGTTCTCATGCTGGTTTCGCGCGGGGTGGTCGAGGGCAAGTGCAAAGACGACCAGGCTGAGGATAAGGAGTTCGGGTTGGACCGTGTATCAGAACGTCTTCGCACGGCCAACTCTTCTAATGCGCAGGCCCTCTGTGCTTATATTTTGAATGCTGTGGGCGAGTTTACCTGTGAGCCGCTAGTCCCAGACGATATGACCGCCCTGGTCCTTGTGCGCGACCCGTAATCGGGGTGTGGGTCGCTGGAAATCCAAGCGGGTCTAGCTTTGGGCTAGCCCAGTAGTAGTAAAATACCCAAAAAGACCGGGACCCACTTTCGCCCGCAAGTTCCAGGCAGCGTGGCGGCCCAACGAAAATCCTATGAAAAAAACGGTTCTGATGCTCCTTTGTCTGTCGTTTGTTCCAGCCTTGGCTGCTGCTCAGGTTGTCGAAGAAATTGTGGCGCGGGTTAACGGCCAGATCATCACTCGGTCTGAATTCAACCGAAGTAAAGACCAGTTGAGGGATGATGTTAAGCAGCAGGATCCAAACAATGCCGACAAGCTGTTCAGCGATCGCGAAAAGGATGTATTGCGCGACTTGATCGACCAGCAACTGTTGCTGGATAAGGGCAAAGACCTAGGGATTACCGGGGACACCGACTTGATCAAGCGCCTCGACCAGATGCGCAAGGACATGAAGCTGGAGACCATGGAGGAGCTGGAGAAAGCGGCGACCTCCCAGGGAATTTCCTACGAAGACTTCAAACAAAACATGCGTAACCAGATCATTACGCAGAAAGTGATTGGCGAAGAGGTCGGCTCCCGCCTCAACATTACCACTGAAGAACAACAGAAATTTTACGATGAGCACAAGAGTGAATTGGAGCAGCCGGAGTCGATCCGGTTGAGCGAGATTTTGATCGCTCCACAGAAGCAGGCGGCTAACGCTGCAGCCGGTGGTCAGGACGCAGATGCTGCCAAACAAGCTGACGCCGCAGCTTTAGCAACAGCGGAGGCTAAGGCCAACGAATTGCTGAAGCAGATTCGAGCCGGGGCGAGCTTCGACGAGATCGCCAAGAAGAATTCCGCAGGTCCTTCGGCAGCGCAGGGGGGCGACCTGGGCGTGTTCAAGCGCGGAACTCTGGCCAAAGAACTTGAAGACAGAACCTTTGCCATGAAATCGGGGCAAATCACCGACGTGATCCGGACGAAGCAAGGCTACGTAATCCTGAAGGTTACGGACCACCAGATGGCAGGCATTCCACCAATGAAGGATGTAACGGCGAAGATTCAAGACGCCCTCTATTACGAGAAGCTGCAGCCCGCGCTGCGCGCCTATCTGACGAAGTTGCGCGAAGATGCCTACATCAAAGTTGCGGACGGTTATGTCGATACCGGCCACAGCGCCAACGAAACCCAGCCGGTGGAAACTGCCTCCGCGAAAGAGTCGGATGCCAAGAATCTAAAGAAGAAGAAAAAGAAGATCCTGGGAAAATTGTAGGAGAAGACTCGACTTATTCTTCAGCCGAGCACCCTCTTGTTTTCTGATTTACACTCTTGGAGAGAATGAAGGATTTCTATATCAGCGAGTGTATCCGGCACGAAAACAAGGTGGTCACTTCCAACTTTGTCGTCGTTTCGAAACAGATTAAGCCTAAGAAAACCGGCGAGCCCTACCTGGCTTTGACGCTTGGCGACCGGAGTGGGCAGCTGGATGCCAAGATGTGGGACAACGTAGAAGAAGTGCTCACGGTCTTTGAGCAGGACGACTTCCTCAAGATTAAAGGGTTAGTCAATAAGTACAAAAATCGGTTCCAGCTCACGATCCACAAGCTGCGTAAGTTGGGCGATTCGGAGATTGAATTCGCCGATTATCTTCCCAAGACTACAAAAGATATCGATGGACTCTGGCGTACTCTTGGCGACTTCGTAAGTTCGTTCCAGAATCATCATCTGCAAGATCTGGTTAGAGCCTTCATGGCTGACCCGGAAATTGCAGCGGCTTACCGCAATGCGCCGGCCGCCAAAACCCTGCATCACGCCTATATCGGTGGGCTGCTCGACCATGTGGTCTCTCTTTTTCGCTCTTGTGACCTGATCTGCCGGAACTATCCTCAGGTCAATCGCGATTTATTGCTCACGGGTGTTTTTCTGCATGATATCGGGAAGATTCACGAACTAGCTTACAATCGGTCGTTTTCTTATACCACGCGCGGCCAGTTGCTCGGGCACATGGTGATTGAGCTGGAAATGTTGCAGGCAAAACTTGCGTTGGTCCCGGGCTTTCCGAACGAGCTTAAGACGTTGCTGGAGCATCTGATCATCAGCCACCATGGCGAATACGAATTTGGATCGCCCAAGTTGCCGATGTTTCCCGAGGCGCTCCTGCTGCACTATATGGACGATCTGGATTCCAAGATGGAGGCGATGCGCGCGCACTTCGAGCGGGAGGCCGACCTCGAAAGCCCATGGACCAGCTACAACGCCTCACTTGGCCGTCCTCTGCTGAATACTGCGAAATTTCTTGTGGCGCGAACCCGCGCTCCTGAGAGTTCTTCTTCGCCGCTCGAGCCAGAGGTGGATACTGAGAGTATCGCTGAATCGCAAGAGAAAACTCCTGCCCTTCCTGGCTTTGAATCTTAGCAAGAGAGAATGCCACCGTACTCATGCTTGACTTTAGCCGTTTCGAAATTCTTACCTTCGATTGCTATGGCACGCTCATCAATTGGGAGGACGGGATTCTCGGTTGCTTGCGCCGGATCCTCGCGACGCATGGCCAGCAAATAGACGACGCCACGATTCTGCGGCTCTACGGAGATTTTGAAGCGAAGGCCGAGCAGGGAGAATATCGGAGCTATCGGGAGGTTCTCAACTCCGTAGTGCGGCGGTTCGGAAAACAATTTGGATTCGCGCCCTGCGAAGAGCAAGTACGCTCGCTGGCTGAGTCGCTGAAAGAATGGAAACCCTGGCCCGACACTGTGGAAGCGCTCCGGTTACTTGAGAGCCGATTTCGGCTGGCGATAATCTCCAATGTAGACGATGATCTTTTCGCTGCTACGCGGCCTCAACTGGCGGTAGAGTTTAGCCAAATCGTCACTGCCCAACAGGCGCGAGCATACAAGCCTTCCTTAAAGATTTTTGAACTCGCGTTAAGCCGCATCGGCGTTCCGGCGCACCGTATTCTGCATGTGGGGCAGAGTCTTTATCATGATGTGATTCCTGCGCAGTCGCTCGGTATGGCTACGGTTTGGGTAAACCGGCCATCGGCGAGAAAGGGCGTGGGCGCCGTCAAGGCGGCGGAAGCGCAGCCTGAGTTGCAGGTGATCAGCGTTGCGGAGCTTGCTACCGCTTGCGCACAGTCTAGGTCTTAGAAGCTGTTGAAGAATCTTCACAAAATTGACCTCGCAGAACGTCGTCAGATACGGATCATCCAGATATATTCCTTCGCAACCACAAAGAGACGAGGCATCAGGTAAAATCGAGCACTTATGCTGCGCTACTTTACAGCTGGGGAATCTCACGGCGAAGCGTTGGTCGCTTTCCTTTCAGGGTTGCCTGCAGGGCTCAAGGTGGACCAAAGCTTTTTGGATCGTGAACTCTGGCGCCGGCAGCAAGGCTACGGGCGGGGCGGACGCATGAAGATAGAGCGGGACACGGCCCATATCCTGTCTGGGATTCGCCAAGGAAAAACCATTGGGTCGCCGATTTCCGTTCAACTCGAAAACAGAGACTGGAAAAATTGGCAAGAGGCTTTGCCTGTAACCCAAGGCGATCCCTCATTACATAAGCGCGTAGCGTCGCCCCGCCCTGGTCACGCCGATTTGGCTGGAGCTTTGAAATACAATTTTCCGGAAGCGCGATACGTTCTGGAGCGGGCATCTGCGCGGGAATCGGCAGCGAGAGTTGCCATAGGCGCGATTGCCAAAGCTTTTCTGCGCGAGCTCGGTATTGAAGTCCTAAGCCACGTGGTTGCCGTGGGCAATGTGACGATTCAAAAAGACGTTCCCTGGGAGCAGATTAACGCTCTTTACAATCAGGAAGAGATTCTGCTGAATTGTGCCGATCCAGAAGTTCAGCAACGCATGAAAGAGGAAGTGGACAAGGTGCTCAAGACCGGTGATTCGGTAGGGGGAGTGTTCGAGGTGGTCGCTCATGGCGTTCCGCCTGGTTTGGGCACTTACGCTCAGTGGGATGAACGGCTCGATGCTTTGCTGGCAGGCGCCGTCATGTCATTGCAGGCGGTGAAGGCGGTCGAGATAGGCGCCGGCGTGGCTGCGGCGGCTTCTCCTGGTTCCGCAGTGCATGATGAAATTGGCTACGGGTCACTTGGGAAGTTTACGGCTTTCACTCGCACCCGCAACAACGCTGGAGGGATTGAGGGCGGAGTTTCCAACGGAGAAGAGATTCGGGTGCGAGGCTACCTGAAGCCTATTTCGACTTTGCGGCGTCCGCTGCAGTCGGTGGATTTCTCCACGCGCCAGGCCGTGCGTGCAGCGTATGAGCGATCCGACGTTTGCGTGGTGCCGGCTGCGGGAGTGGCCGCTGAGGGCATGGTTGCGCTCACTCTGGCTCGCTGTGCCCTCGACAAATTCGGAGGAGACTCCATGAGCGAGACTTTGCGCAACTTCGCCGGTTATCGTCAGCAACTGGAAAGCTACTGATGATTTATCCCATCGTGAAGTTCGGAAATCCCATCCTCGAGAAACCGGCTGAGAAGATTACAGTCTTCGACGAAGAACTAAATAAGCTGGTAGAGGATATGTTCGAATCGATGTATGCCGCACGCGGCGTGGGTTTGGCGGCGCCGCAGATAGGAATCTCGCGCCGCATCGCCGTGGTCGACGTAACTTTTAAAGAAGATCCAAATGCCAAGCTGGTGCTTATTAACCCTGAGATCATTCACAAGCAAGGGCGCCATTCACAGAGTGAAGGCTGCCTAAGCATTCCTGACTTCCGCGAAAATGTGAGCCGCCCTCAAGTGGTTACTATCAGAGCGCAGGATTTAGCAGGGCAGGTTTTCGAGAAGACTGGTGACGACCTGCTGGCGCGCGCATTTCAACACGAGACCGATCATCTCAATGGCAAGCTGTATATCAGCCACATCAGCGCTCTCAAACGTGATTTGATCAAGCGCAAGATCCGCAAGATGGTCAAAGCGGGAGAATGGTAGAAGAATTGGTGGCTGCGCGATTGGGCAATCGGCGTAATGAATTGCTAATCAGTTCAATTGCTCAGTTACGCGATTTAAAAATTACCGAATGTCCCGTCTTCTCAATCTCGTGTTTTGTGGTACGCCTCTATTTGCAGTGCCGACATTAGAGCGGCTGGTTGAGAGTGGATTCGTAGTTTGCCTGGCGGTAACGCAGCCGGATCGGCCGAAAGGTCGCGGCCTTGAATTCGTCTCGTCTCCGGTGAAGCAGTCGGCGTTGAAACTGGGATTGCCGATCGCTCAACCCGAAACCATCAAGAACAACGTGGATTTTCGCGCGCAACTCTGTGATCTTAAGCCGGACGCAATCGTAGTGGTCGGCTACGGTCGCATCGTTCCGCAATGGATGCTCGACCTTCCCTCTCTCGGAAATATCAACCTGCATGCTTCACTGTTGCCAAAGTATCGCGGCGCCGCTCCTATTCAGTGGGCGATCGCGCGGGGCGAGAGCATTACGGGGGTTACGACCATGAAGATCGATGCCGGCCTCGACACGGGAGATATCCTGCTGCAGAAAGAGATTCCCATTGCTTCCGACGATACCGCAGAAGCTCTTGCACCGAAGCTCGCTTAGGTTGGAGCGAATCTGATGGTTCGCACGTTGCAGGGCTTGGAAGCGGGAGGGATTCAACCGCGCAAGCAAGACGACTCGCAAGCTAGCCTCGCTCCCATTCTCAAGAAAGAAGATGGCCGCATTAATTTTTCTCGTCCGGCAGAAGAGATTCTGAATCGGTTGCGAGGCTTTCAACCTTGGCCTGGTGCCTATTCGCAGTTTCGCGGAAAGAATCTGCAAATATGGCGAGCGGCTGAAATCAGACGGGAGCTGGCTGAGTCTGAACTCAAAGTGGCAGGCGATCAGCTTTTCGTTGGATGCAGCCAGGAGTCTGCACTTGAACTGATCGACCTCCAACTGGAAGGCAAGAAGCGAACCTCCGCCGCTGATTTTGTTCGCGGCTACCGGCCTCAAGTTGGTGAGAAGCTGGGGTTGTGAGACAAGATAAATCTCTCCGGCAGCGCTGCTTCCGTCATACTGGCCTCAGTGAAAAAAAGAAATCGAGAACCGCAGGCCGCTGTTTCTCCCGCCCGGGCTGCTGCTTTCGACATCCTGCTGCGCGTCGAACGCGAATCTTCCTACGCGACGGAATTGCTTCATTCCAAAACGATAGCCTCGCTCACAAAAGTTGATCACTCCCTGGCGACAGAACTCGTCATGGGAGTTCTCCGCTGGCGATCGTTGCTGGACTTGCAAATCTTGCAGGTTTCTTCGCAACCACTCTTCAAACTCGATCTTGAAATTCTGACTGCATTGCGGCTTGCTGTTTATCAGCTGCGCTGGCTCAACCGAATTCCGGCCCGCGCCGCGATTCACGAGAGCGTAGAACTCGTCAAGCGCGCTCGCAAACGTTCGGCAGCGCCTTTTGTGAATGCCGTTTTGCGGAAACTCAATGGAGCCAGCTCGAAGATTCTTGAGTTCGATCCGCTGCAGATCGGTGATGCGTCAGTTGAGGCGCTGGCCACCAGCAGCGCCCATCCGCTGTGGCTTGTGGAACGCTGGGCGCAAGCTTACGGATTTGAAGTGGCGGTTCAGATTTGCCGTCAGGATCAATCCGTGCCGGTGACCGCACTGCGTCTTCGTCATCCTGAGGCCGAGACTCGGCTCCGTGTAGAGGGAATCGAGCTGGCTCCTGGCGCTCTCCTCGGCTCGGCGCGGCGAGTTCTGCATGGAGATGTTACGGAGTCCGCAGCTTTTCGATCTGGCTGGTGTGTGATTCAGGATGAGGCATCGCAGCTTGTCGCAGCTCTGGTCGGACACGGAGCTAGCGTGCTCGATTGTTGCGCGGCGCCTGGAGGAAAGACTCTGGCCATTGCCGATCGCAATGCTGACGCACACATCACCGCTGTCGATCTTCACGCTCACCGGGCGCGCCTGTTGCGGCGATTGCTGCGAGCACATGATTCTTCCGACAGAGCCGGCGAAGACAGGATCGGCGTAGTAGGCGCCGATGCGAGGACCCTTCCTTTCGCCACAAACTTCGATCGAGTCCTTGCGGATGTACCGTGCTCGGGCACGGGAACGCTTTCCCGCAATCCCGAGATCAAGTGGCGGCTTGTGCCCAAAGATCTAGGTGACTTACAGGCGCGCCAACTCGCGATTCTGAAATCCGCGATGGCTCAAGTCTCTCGTGGAGGACGCCTTGTTTATTCCACTTGTTCTCTAGAGCACGAAGAGAATGAAGGTGTCATCGAGCGTGCTCTGGCGGAAGACTGTTCGTTCCGGGTAGTTGACTGCGGCACAGAGTTTGCAAAGCTCAATCAGCAAGGCGAACTGATTTGGAATAAGATGCCTGCACTCACCCGTGGCCCTTATTTGCGAACGCTGCCCGGTGTTCATCCGTGCGATGGATTCTTCGCCGCGATTCTGGAAAAGATCTAACGTACTTCAAAATTCACCGTAGCGCCGGCGAGCACTTTCTGCCCTGCGGGCGGATTCTGCGTGACAATCATGCTAGCCGGAGAGGGTTGAGCAGGAATGACGGCCGGGGCGGGAGCGGGGCTTGCGGCAGGGGAGTTTGGAGCAGTGGAATTCGCAGAGGTGTCCGGAGCCGGTGTAATCGGGGCGACTAGCGCCATGCTCACATTCCCGAGTTTGAACCCGGCATCCTGCAAAACGCGGCTCGTGGTTCCCAGTGGCTGACCGACGAAACTCGGCATTAGATATGCGGGTGGATCGGACGCGACCGTGATGAGCAAACTGGTTTTCGGTGCTGCCACCTGACTCGCGTTAGCGGGCGGACTTTGCGCAAGTACTTGATCGGCAGGAGTTCCGGGCAATTGCATTTCCGCCGTGGATGCCAGGTCCAGTCCGCGGCGCCGGATATTCCATTCCGCTGCGCGCTCACTTTGGTTGGTGACGTCTGGAATCGCGACACGCTGTGGTCCCAGGCTTTGTGCGACGCGAACTTGCCATCCTCGGCGTACTTTCGCGCCCGGCAGCGGGAGTTGCGACATGATGAGGCCCTCGGAAATTTGCGGGCTGTAGTACTGTCGCTCGACTTCGATTTGCAGGCCGAGGTTGGCGACGATGCGTCCCGCGTTCGCCGGCGTGAGTCCAACGATTGCCGGCACTTGCACTTCCTGTCCGTGAATTGCGAATCGCATTGCCGTCAATGCTGATAGCAGTGCTACGGCCACTAGTGTCAGGGCCAGGATCGCGAAACTGAAAAATGATTTCATGACGGACACAAGCGACGGTGTGGCGCTCCGCCAATCATATCAGTGCGTTTCGTCCATTCCCGGCACAGTATCGGGTGTATCTAATTTCTGGGTTACGGGTCCCGGCGTTTCCGGCGGCGGCTGGAATTGACCTGCGTCCTTTCCGGCCATGGCGCTGGTCATGAAGTTCATCCAGATCGGCAGCGCGGCGTGAGCGCCCGTTTCTTTGGCGCCCAGCGTTTTCTTTTCGTCGAATCCCATCCACACTCCGCAGGTTATTGCGGGAGAAAATCCCACGAACCAGGCATCGGTGAAATCGTTGGTGGTGCCCGTTTTTCCGGCCGCGGGGAATGGCAATTTCGCGGCAGCCACTCCGGTGCCGTGAAGTACAACCTCCCGCAACATCGAGGTCATAATTCGCGCTGTGCGGGCGCTGATTACATCCTTCACTTCCGGATAATCTTCCTCAAGGACACGGCCTTCATAGTCGGTCACCTTGGTGATGTAACGAGGGGTGACGCGGACGCCGTCGTTGGGAAACACGCTGTAAGCTGAGGTCTGCTCCATCAGCGTAATTTCCGCCGAGCCGAGAGCTACCGGCAGGTAAGGGGGTAACCTGGCGGTGATCCCGAAGCGCTCTGCAGTTTCAATTACGCTTTTGATCCCAACTTTGCTGGCCAGTTTTAGTGCCGGAATATTTCGTGACTGCGCGAGAGCGCGACGCAAGGTGATGATGCCTTCAAATTTTTCATCGTAATTATGCGGTGAGTACGGTCCGGAGCCGGTTTCGAAGGTGACGGGCTCATCGAGAATGGTATCGTCCGGGCTGCCGCCCTTGTCGATAACAGTGGTATATACGTAAGGTTTGAAGGACGATCCTACCTGGCGCAAGGCTTGGGTCGCGCGATCGAATTTCGATTCGCTGAAATCGCGACCGCCAACCATCGCCTTGATTCCACCTGTTGTGTTGTCGATCGCCACTAGCGCTCCCTGCGCGCCGGAATCCTGTTCCAGGCTCACGCGGGCCGCGCCATTTGGGCTCAGCGACAATATTTTCACGTAACAGATGTCTCCGGGCCGCAACAGGTTCTGCATTTTACCTTGCGTCCAGGCCACATCCGCTTGCCCTAATGCGGCGGAATAGCGGCCGAATTTCAAGGTTGCGATTCCGATCCCAGAGGAAGTGACGAGTGCATGGATATATCCATTCACCTCCGGCTCGTCATCCCAATCAGGATGCTGATATTTGTCGATGGCGACTCCATCGGCGACCACATTTTCCAGATGTCCTTTCCATCCATGTCGGCGCTCGTAAACCGCCAGACCGTCCAGCACGGCCTGATTCGCTGACTTCTGCAAATCGACATCGAGCGAGGTGTAGACTTTCAATCCGCCCTCATGAACCTGATCGGCTCCGTATTTGGCTTCGAGATATCGCCGTATCTCTTCGACGAAATAAGGCGCCAGAGAGTTGGGATCGTTCTGCAGATGCAAAGCCAGCGGCAAGGAGCGTGCGTCGGCTGCCTGAGCAGCGGTGATTTTCCCATCTTCGAGCATGGCATTGATTACGAGGTTGCGGCGCTTGGTTGCGCGATCCGGATGGTTGATGGGGGAATAGATTCCCGGACCCTTGGGTAGACCAGCCAGTAGAGCGGCTTCCGCCAGCGTAAGCTTTCTGGCCGGTTTGCTGAAGTAGAACTCCGAGGCCGCCTCGAACCCATATACTCCATGCCCGAGAAAAATCTGATTGGCGTAAAGCGTAAAGATTTGTGGCTTGGTGAAGCGCCGTTCGATCTGAATGGCCAGCATCGTTTCTTGCACTTTGCGATGGAACGAGCGGTCGGGAGAAAGAAAAAGATTACGCGCCAATTGCATGGTCAACGTAGATGCGCCCTGCACTTTGCCGCCGGATTCGATGTCGCGGTACGCCGCTCCTACGATGCGCCAGAAGTTAATTCCCGAGTGCCGGTAAAAATCCTTGTCTTCGATTGAAACCAGGGCATCGCGCAGCACTGGCGCGAAGTCGTCGTAGCCAGCCACCACTCGCCGCTGCAGCGCGAACGATCCAATCACGCGGTCGTGATCGTCATACAACTCCGTGATCGAGCTTGGGCGGTAGGCTTCCAGAGCCTCGACCTGTGGCAGGTCTGTGGTGTAGACAAGCAGCAATCCGGCGGTCGCACCCACTAGGGCGGAAACCAGCACCAGCAGGCCAAACAGCACGCGGCCCACAAACTTCCGTCCGGCAATTTCCACTGGTGGAAGGTCCTGGTAGAGCGACTTCATGACTAGGTGGGTTCAGGATAGCAGGGCGTCAGTGGCTCTGGTAGTCACTCCCGATCAGTGACGGCTGGGTCTGAAGACGAGGTGGCCGATTTACGAGTGAACTGGAAGCGACAAAAAGAATCGCGCACCTCGCGGTGCGCGATGAAATCAGAGATGAGTGCCTGTCTAGCTTGCCCGACTCTTCAAGACCTCGATAGCCTTATGTAGCTGATCATCCGGCGTATTCTTCGGTTTGGCTTCTGGCTCCTGCGCCGAAGGTTCGGCATCGTCGTCGTCGGAGGTTACGTTATCCGTGTCGTCAGCGACCAAAACGTTTGGCGTTACAGCGGTTTCCTGTATCGCCTTGCCGCCGGGAGAATAATATTTCGCTACTGAGAGAATCAGGGCGCC
>DASRWO010000306.1:0-16326 GCA_035654555.1 Candidatus Deferrimicrobiaceae bacterium
ATGGTTGGCAAGATCGTAGAACGAAGGGAGGAACTGAAACAGAAACTGGAGAAGGCCAGGGCCGAATGGGATACGGTACGGCAGAGTTCCGACAAGGAGCTACGCAGGCAGAAGCTGTTTGCACAAAACCAGGCACACGGCTCATGCCGCGCGGATGAAGAAAGGGGCAGGTACGAGATGAAGGCGATTCTCGCTTTCATTCGCATCTGGGCGCAGAACAAGGCGGAGAATCGCATGGGCTGGCTGCAGGCGCTGAACCGGATAGTTTGCAACGGCCAGCGCTCCAGTGGCTCGATTCTCTTTCTTGCTTTTCCGCAAGAACTGATCCTGAAGCTTGCGGAGCGCACGGGTGGAAAGCCGGTCCGAGTGCACATCCCCAGACTCTATGACGGGCTGGTTCATACCGACTCCTCGGGCCGAACTTTTCTGGTTGATCCCCTCAGAGGCGGAGGACAGAAACACACGTTCTTGTTCAGCCACAAGGACGGAAAGATCCTCCTCGACGACGACAAACCCGAGCAGGTCCAGGCAGAGACATCGACCGAATCTTGCGCTGAATCGGAGACAGTGGAGGGCTCAATACCGGCTCCCATTATCGATGAAGCAGTGGAATTTAATCCCGGCACGTTCAGCAATGAGGATGCGAGTGATGCGCCCTGGGTCATGTGAGGCACCAACCGCTTTGAGCGGAATCCTTTTGGGATTCCGCTCAAAGCTTTAAGAAGGAACTATGAAGACATCTGCTTCACTCATCCTTATTTACAGCCTGGGTGCTATTGCTGCATTCTCCCAACAGGCGGGTACTCCCAGCCCGAATTCAGTCGTCCACGTAGCGACCGCCCTTAACCACCTCACGGTCCTGGAGTTTCACGAACCGGTCACGATGGCGGCCGCCGGCAGCTCGGATTTCCAGATTGAGCGCGAGTCGAACAAGGTCTTTGTCAAGCCAATCAAATCGGGAACGGCGACCGATTTGTTCGTTTGGACAGCTTCCCAGCGCTTTGCTTACGAGCTTGAAATCACCCAGGAGCCAAAGGACATGAATTTCGCTATCGATAGTGCCCAACCGATTCCAGCCCCGAAGCCTGTTCTCGACGCACCGACTGATCAGTTTGCTGATTTGGTGCTTACTCGTGCGCTCCTGGGGGCTGAGGAGATCAAACAAAAAAGTGGGCGCAAAGCGAAGGGTCAGGTCAGTGTGCAGGTGGAGCAGGTGTTTCGCACCCGGAGCACCGTGTATGTTCACTACACGATTGAGAACAATAGTGGCCTTTTCTATCGAGTAAACGCGCCGGAGGCGTACCAACTAAAGGCAGACGACTCGCCAATTTCGCTCGCGAGCCTCGCGCACACGCAACTCGACCGTACCATGCTCCAGGAGCTGGGTGATACGCAAAAGCTAGCCCTGCCTGTTGCTCATGCCGAAGCCGAGGGCGAGGACCTTCATCCTGGAGAGACAACACAAGGAGTGATTTCCATTCGGCAGGATCTTAAATCGCCGGCAGTCGTGCAGCTGATGTTCAGCGATGAAGTGAAAGCCACGTTCGTGCTTTAGCCATGCACGATGAAGAGCAAATTGGTGCAGCCGTGACGCGCATACAGAGTTTCCACGCCTCAGATCGACAGGAACGCCTAACGGACGCATTGCTGCGCTGGATCGAAGATCCGATAAAGCCAAAGAGCAGCGAGGGAAATCACCGCACCAATCCAATCTTGATCTTGCTGATGGTGATTGCGGTGCTGACGGGGGGTACATTCCTGTTCTTCAGTCTGGTTCAGTTATGACCTACGCCAACGAATATCGCCTTGGGCACCGAGCCTTTCATTACAACAAGGAAGAGAGTCTTGCCTTTGTTCTTTCGGTTCTCGTTGTCATGGCGCTCGCTTTCGGCTACTACATCCTCGTGACGCGGCTTCATATCCGCCCAGCTCAGCTTGTCGAGCTATCTTTGTACACCCTCTATGGTCTCGTCGCCGCGATTTCCGTCACTTGGTATTTTTTGACTCTGCGCAAGCGGCGCGAAGCAAACTGGCCGCATCCTCCTTTATTCATAAGCCACGCCAAAGATCGCAAGGCGGTCGCGGCAGCGTACGAGCGAAATTCAATCGTGCTCGGCTATAACGTTCATCGGGAGCCGTGGTTCTGGCCCGATGCAACACGCGTCATGCAGTCGATCGTGTTCGGGGCCACCGGTTCGGGTAAGACCACCTTGCTAAAAAACATCATCACCCAGGACGTCTTCCGGGTTGTCGGCCCCCCAAATGATCCCCACCGGATTCCCATGATCATTTTCGACGGCAAGGCCGACAAGGAGTTTCTTTCCGACCTTCTCCCGGCGATTGAGACTGCGGGCCGTATGCACCAGTTGCGTGTCCTCGATCCCTCCCAGCCTGACATTTCCGCCAGGTATAACCCGTTTTGCAGCGAACACGGCTTGTATCAGGAGCACGCTAATTTCATTTTCGAATCCTTCGACCTAAAGGAAGATTTCTTTCGCGGACATCAGGCGACCTATCTGAATGATCTTGTTCGCGTGCTCGCCCACACGCGGAGGCATTTCAACATCTACGACGTGCTGGTCCTGGCACTGGACCCCCGAGTCCTTAACGAACAGATCGCCGTTGCCCGATCCTGCCTCGACGCAGAGATTGGGGTGAACCATCAGCGGCGTTTGAATTTTGAGATGTCGGTGCGGAACCTGCAGCAGTCGTTCGCGGATCGGGAACGTGTGCCCAAAATCCAAGGTCTTTTGAACGAGTTGATGACGTTTCTTGCGGATGACCTCTCCCATATCACTGGTGCCTACGATGACCTGCTCTCTCTCGATGAAGTGATCGACAAAGAGCTGATTCTGTTCGTGTCTTTAAACACCAACAAAAACTCCAAAGCCGTCACAGCGCTGGGGCGTATGTTGCTGCAGAATCTGCAATTGATCCTCGGCAGACGCTACGAGAATGCGCACGAGCGGCGCCGGGAGAATCGTCCCATGGTTAGCGTGATCCTCGACGAATTCGCGCCATTTGCCTACTCCAATTTTGCCCAGATCTTGCAGACCGCGCGCGGCACGAACACGGCATTCCTGTTCGCACTCCAATCGCTACCTCAGTTGATGAAAGTGGGCCGCGGCTTCAAGGACGATGTCTCTTCGGCACCCAATACCACCATGGTCTTGCACACGCGTGACGAAGAAACAACGCAGTATTTTCTGAAGGCGTCAGCCCGCGTGTTGCAAAAGCGGCGCACGCTAACGGTGCAGCGCACCGGCGTTTTTGAAGATAAGTACGAGCCCATCGGTTTTGGCAGCGAGACCGACATCAAAGACACTCGCGCTCAGGACGAGCACATCAAGAACCTGCCGGTCGGACAAATGGAAATCTTGATGACCGATCCACTGCAAGGCACCCTCCATTCCCATCTACATGTTCGCAGGCCGCGGAATTATCGCTTCCCCGGGCTTGAGCCAAGAATTTATCCCCGGACTTACTCGCCATCGCATCTTGATGGGGCAAATCTACGCTTCAGAGACCCAGATTTGATACGCCGTCACGGGCGGATCGGCGTTAAGAATGGGCGGATTGCCTTGATATGACGGTCTCATATCAAATCGTCGCTGCTGGGTTCTTTATTGCGGCCTTTTCGGTTTTCTCAGTCGCGCAAGCCGGCCACCCCAACTACGATCCAGCCGCGCATCTGGAATCCGCTAAACCAGGAGATAGCTTTCTTGATTTCACCCTCGACCGCATCAATTCCTCCGGCAGGAACTATGGCCAATGTCTTACCGAAAGCCGCAGTATGCTGCTCGAAGAGACCGTAAGGAATGCCTACTTCTGGTCCAACGTCGTTGCCTTGGGCCTGCTCGGCTGTCTTTTCGTCATCGTTGTTTATCAGCACAGGATTCAAACGAAACGAGAGTGGACCGCCGCCGAAATGGTTGCGGGATTGGAGCGGTCGCTCGCGCTTTCCCGTGCACTGGCGGACGAGGCCACCAAAAAGAATCGTGAGCTGACCGATGCGTTCGCGGCACTGAGGGAGTCTACTTTACGGCCCGCATCATTTGCTCGGGAATCTGCCGAACGCGAAAGCTCTTCTGCAGCAAAACCTCGTACAACGAACGCAAACCCCGCGCTACCCGTAACGCCGAGTAGCAACTCAGGCAAACCCAATAACGGAAGTGCTACGCGAACTGGTTCGGCGAAGGGGTCGATCGATCAAATGCGCCTCTTTACGCCGGACGCGGACTTCGTCACGAAGCTCAATTCCCTAGAACAGCAACTTGCACACTCGCGGGAAGACAACAAACAGTTGCGTCGCCGGATAGCCGATGGCGATCGTCGGCTCGAGGCAGAGCAAGAGAAAAATTGCCAACTCAAGCGTGCGTAGTTCGCACAGCAACGAGAGGAAGGGGGCACGGATGATAAAGGGTGATCGACAACGAGGGCGGCCGATGTCGGCACAGCGCAATCCGGACAAGGTGGAGCCGCTGGTTGCGCCGACTCTAGAGAAGGAACTGGCCGAGGTCTGTGCCAGGTTCGCGGATGTCTGCCAGCACTTTTCCGAACAAAACATGGACCTGCCACCGCAAATTGTTGATGAGGTTCGGCTGGTGTCAAAGCTAGCAGCTGGAGACCGAATCGCCCGGATCAAGCGCCTTAACCAAGAGTTGACGCAGTACCTCATTGATGCTGGTCCAAATCCTAAATCTCGGCAGTAGTTCCATATGCGCTATGTCAAAGACAGCGTCGTCATCCAGGAAGAGCGAGACATTCCTTTGCTGCGTCAGGTTCGCAACACGAAATTCGCGAGCCACAGCAAGCTGTTCGAACTGATGCGATTTGGCGGCTGCGAGTGGTCCCGCGACAGCTTCGGCTGGCGTGTTCGAAGGTTGCTCAAATCTGGATTCCTATCGACTTGCGAAGGAGCTTTCGGCGCCGAGAGTTCGGTTTATCGGATTACCCGCGAAGGAATTGCTCTACTCGAACATCACGGCCAATTCACCACCGTGCTGCACTCCGGAACCAAACATCTTCCGCACATTTCCCAAGTCTTTCATTCGCTGGAATTGAACCGGATTCAACTGGCACTGGCACGCAAGAACCTCCTCGCCCACTGGCAATCGGAGATCGAAATTGCGTCCTTTAACACGATTTCCTATTCACCGTATGAGAAGGACTATGACGCCATCGTTGACGTGTGGATCGGGGAGAAGACAGCAAGGTTCGCACTCGAATATGAGCGCTGTCTGAAGAGTTACAGACATTATGACCGCATTAGAATCGCCCTCGAATCGGAGCGGCAAGTCGGTTGGATCTTGTTCCTGACTTCGGGAATGGAAGTGCTGGTCCATCTCGTTCATGAACTCAGTCGGGTACCGAGCAAACTTGCATTTGCCAATGCTCGGGATTTTGAACAAATGCTTCTTGAGACCACGGTGGTCACGGCATGCAATCTCAACGGCACCAACTTCCGAGAGCTCCTGCAATGAGAAAGGGGTTAGTCTTTCGCTCCGCCATTGCCTTTTTCGGGACATTGACCTCTGTTTGCCGTCGCTATGGCGTCGCTATGCCTTCGGTTTGGCGTCGCAGGAGGGGAGGCAAGCTTCGTCCATTCAATGATTTCCGTTCTGACTACCCCTTGAATCTGAGTTCGTTTTGGCCTGACTGCAGTGGTGTTCCTGAGAGGTCGTACTTCCGGCCGTTTCTTGGGTTCCCTTCGAAAAGTCCTAGCAGCCGTGCAGTACGCCGATTCAGGTTGCTTCGTCTGTCACATATTGTTGACTGCTCTTTCAAGGATTCCAGGAGCACTTCGCTGATTCGGAAAGCCCGTTCTCGATCGCTCGCTTCGGAGCATCCCGAACAGCGGTCGTCAGCGCCACATCTTGGGCTGATTGTTGCCAAATCCGTGCCAGCACTCACGCCATTGACGAGCTCTACGATCCGGAACAATTCATTGAAAGACGGAGCGAACCGTACGGCAGTTGCGGCAATCGGATGCCGTGTCTGCGGCACCACCCAAAGTCCCGAACGGACAGAAAGGAAACGCTTATGTGCGCAAGTCGAGGGGCTGTGTGTTTCACACCTTTGTTCACGACCGACGACATTGGCGTGCGCAAAGATGCAAGCATCGAGCACGTCATCAAAGTTTTTCTCACGGTTGGCGAGGCTATGCCCGCGCGTTGGATCGAAATGCCGCGAGGCATTTTGCTCCTGCAAACGGTGCCAGACGAACCTGCTTCCGGCGCTATTTATCTGTACGACCGAGAGCGCCAAGTCTTCTTCTTTGTCGATTTTGCTGAGGGGCGGGATGACACCCTAACCGCAGCGGAGTTCGATCAACTTGTGGCCGAGTATGACCTTGTCTCGCGGACGGCGAACCCGGCCTTTCTTCCGGCCATGACCGCCACCGCTGCACTGGCCTGATGGAGATGATTCCATGAATCCCGGTGACCAAGCGACAACAGAGTTGGCGGCGCGCTACTTCGATCTGTTCGTCAACCGCTTGGCCTATACCGTGCAATCGCGGAAGCCCGCGCCGAATGGCAAGCACTATTACTACCGACCGAAAGATGCGAGAAGGCTCTCACTGCAGAGACTGCGCGAACACCTCAATGGGCAACTGACGATTGGCCTCTATGCTCTCAATCCAAACACACAACGCTCGAAGTGGGTGGCAATTGACGCCGACTATGAGAACGCCTTAGAAGACTTGCTCAAGCTGCAGTGGGAGCTGCGCCGTGACGAGGTTGAGGCCGCGCTCGAAAAGTCTCGTCGGGGCGCTCATCTCTGGATTTTCGCAGAGACGCCGCTGCTGGCGTGGCAGTGCCGGGTTTACATCTACAATCTCGCTCTTCGCTTGAGAGTGCCGGTCAAGGGTGGGGCGGGACTGGCGGAAGGAATCGAAGTCTTCCCCCGGCAAGATCAACTCGGGTCAGGCGAATTTGGCAATGCCATCCGTGGACCACTCGGAGTCCATCGCGCTGCTGACAGACGGTACTGGTTTTACGGAGCGGATTATCAGCTTCGAGCGCAGCTCGGATATCTGGAGCACCTAAGAAAGATGACAGAGAACGAATTGAAACGGTTCGTGGATGGCCTCGAAATGCCCGAAGAGTTTCGTCCCAAGCCAAAGATTGAACTGCCGCCGTGCGATCCGTCGCGTCCGCAGTTCCGCATCTTGGATTATGTGCGTCCGGCGCACAAACGGTCGAGAAATTACTGGGCGCGATGTCCTTCTTGCGCCCAACAAGGTCGCGATCAAAGCGAGGATAACTTGGCGATTTCCGTTGCGGATCCGCGCAAGTACAAGTGCTGGGCGGGATGTACCAAAGAAATGATTCGGGCGGCCCTAGGTCACCCGATTCCGGTGAGGAGGCAGTTTGAACAAACAATCTCAGCCAACCACGCCCAATAGCGGGCAAGGGTCGGATGTGCTGGCGCGACAGGGGCTGCGGCTGCCTCGAATAGTACTGAAGCGTCTGCGAGATGCCGGCATTTACTGCCAGCCCACGGTTTCGATCGAGCACCAGAATCTGGCCAAGAACTACGTGCTCCGCGGAGTGGAATCGGGTGGCGCAATTGCGGATATGGGAGCGTATTCCAGTTTCATCGGTGAAGCCGGCGAGACATTGGCGTGGCTGCAGCGCGTAGACAGTATCGCGGTGAACGGGGTGCATGCGATCGCGGTAGCGCCGTTGTTCGTGCGCCTCGAAATGTTGCGGATTGAACGGACTTACGATCTGCTGATTACCCGGCATTCGCTTACAAAATCGGAAAATGGCAAGAGGCCGCAGCTGGTGAGTTCCATCCTCTTCTACGGCCGGCGTGGGAGTCTCGAGATGGAGCTTTGGGGAAAGGACTCGGGATTTCGCGGCACAATCTGTCCGGTTTTTTACACGCGGGCCGGTGAAAGTGCGACATTGCCGGAAGCCTTTCAGTCTGCTGTTGCCCGAACGACCGCAGGGGTCTGTTGTCTCCGATGCCGTCACTGCCATCTTCTCAGTCCGAAAACAGTCGTCGAGTTCGCGGATTTCAAGGCTGGTGCGTCGGAAGAATGGGCGCCACTTCCTTCGAGAGCATGAATCTGGACGGTGATGGGTCAGAAGATCGCAAACGATATTTCAACTATCGCTGAAGTTTTGTCCGACCCGGCAGCTTCGGTTTGGCTAAAAGACGCGCTTCGCTTGGCGTTGCTCCGTGACCCGATTGATGCAGCCAACGACAGTGAATTTCTGGCGCTTTTGCTGGGACGACTATGTAGTCAACTCCTGTCGGAGGATGAACCCGCTCCGACAGCCTGATATCCTGATACCCTCATATTTCTAGATCGTAGAGAACGAAAATGGGCACTCCTGAAAGTCCATCCTGGAAAACACGATTGGTGGAGCATGGGTTCCCAGATCGTTCGTTCGATATCGAGTTTTGGCAGGAGCAGGGAGATGAAGCCATCTTTGCTGCCGCATGGGAAATGGTGGAATTAGCTGAGGAAGTCAGCCATGGCCGAAAGCCCACACTACAAAGAACTGCTACAACTCTTAAACGAATTCGGGACTGAATACCTGATCGTCGGCGGCTAGCGGTGATGAAGTACGGGGAGCCGCGTTTTACCAAGGATCTAGTTCTCGTCATCGATGGAGGCTGAGTTGCCAGTCGGGGCAGCGTCGACGAATGCGAACCGAGCTATGGCGATCCTGTTCGGATGCTAAGATTAGGTTGCGAACGAGGAGCGACTATGACCAGCCGTGGTGGCGATCTCGCACAGTTCGAGCAGCGCCTAATTCGTGACCCTCAAATTTGCGGAGGGGAAACGGTCTTCAAGGGCACAAGGGTCACACTGCGCACTGTACTTGCCAGCCTCGCGGCTGGTGATACCCCTGAGGCGATCTTAGCTGATTTTCCTAGCCTCAAACCTGAGGACATTAAAGCTGCCATCGCGTTCGCGGCCGCGTCAGCTGAAGAAGATCTGCCAGTGTCAGCTGTGCCGCAAATTCAATGAAATTCAAACTCGATGAAAACCTACCGCTACAAATCGCGCTCGATCTTCGAGGCCGAAGTCACGACGTTCAGACTGTAGGAGAGGAAGGGCTCACGGGGCGGCCGGACACAGATGTCTGGGAAGCGGCCCAACGCGAGGGGTGCCTCCTAATTACACAAGATCTTGATTTTTCAGATGTCCGCAAGTTTCAGCCCGGTAGTCACCACGGAATTATGCTCTTACGATTGCAATCGCCCAGTCGCCGAGACTTGATCGCCCGAGCGACAGAGCTGTTTCAAATGGAAGATGTTAGCGCGTGGGAAGATTGCTTTGTTGTAGTGACGGAGCGAAAGATTCGCGTAAGGAAACCTCCTTGTCGCAGCTGATTCCAGCTCTCCGATTTGATCCGCTCATTTTGCCCGAGCCTCCTGAAGTAGGGATCCCCTCATCATCCGAAAACACACACGTACTTGGGCAATTGTTCTCTTTTGGGTTGTAATGAAAACCAACCGGCGCCACGTGAGGTTGGTCGTTGGCGCCGACCGTGGCAATCGACCTAAACGCTGGCCCTTCAAATAGCTGATCTTGGCCTCCGTAAACGCGCTCATTCTTTCTTCCTCTGACCGTAATTTCGATTCCACTTGAGGGGAATCGAACGTCATTTTCATACTCCGGGATGATTGCGTGAGTGATTGACGCTGAAAGTCGCTGGAGATGCGAAATCCCGGCCTGAGAAGGCCGATCAGCGCAGTCACTCGCGGAATTATCCCCGCAGATTTGTTGAGCCACTCGGTCTGCGAACGGCAAGCGATGCCGCCAAACGATAAATGAAGCGAGTGAAAGAAGGAGAGATGTCATGGCTGGAGAAAAATCCATTGCCACTCTCCGGCCCGTGATACCGCTGCCCGTCGCTCTCTACAGCTCGAATGGACTCCTGTTCGAGTTGTATGACGGAGGCCAACCCTCCCGGCCTTATCACATCGTCTGGGAAAGATTGAAAACCGTTGAAGAGCAAACATCCACTGGCTCTCCCGCTGAGCGAAGCCACGATTTGATTCCGAATCCTCAACAGTGAATCGCGCGAGCGACAGAAAATCCCACCCCGCAATCCCAGACAGGAGGCACCGCGATGAGTTCCACCTTCTCTGATGCTGTTTCTTCTGGCTCTTCCAGTGAAATAGTTTCGCGGACGGTCCCGTTGGAGAGCTTGCGGAGTCATCCGACCCAACCACTGACGAAGGACGAACTCGACGAGGTGCTGCGCGCTCTCGAAATGCCGTTCGATTCGATGCTCGTGCAGTGGCGCGTGACGGAGTGGAGCGAAGACCGGACGCGCGGGCTGATGATGCCGTACGCCGATCCCAGGGCCTATAGCGACCGATTGAACGGCCTTTTTACCCCGGCGGGCTGGACACGCAAATACACTGTGCAGGCCAGTGCACCGGTTCAGCGTAATGGGCGTGGAGCGGCGGCGAAGATCCTGGTCACGTGCGAGGTGACGATTGCCTGTATCGGCACAAACTCAGGCACGGGCGAAGACTGGGCCGATCGAGAAAACGCCCTGACGGGCGCGGAGGCCCAGGCGTTCAAACGCGCTCTGTCCTGCTTCGGACTGGGACGCTACTTGTACGACATCGATGGAGAATGGATCGACCTGGACCAATACAATCTGCCAAAGAAGACCCCGAGATTGCCGCGTTGGGCGACCCCGAATGGATGGTTCGCCGGGCTCCGGCCAAAGCCACGCAAGAAACGCCACATGCTTGCGCGGGGCAATGGACACCACGGAAATGGTGAAGTCGCAAATCACAACGGCAATGGTTGCGACCAGGACCTGATTGCCCAAATCGAAGCCATGGAGAAAAAGATTGGCAAACGCCTCTATCGCGGGCTGCTGAAGCGAGTCGCCAGAGTCTGGACCCCACAACAAATACGAGAAAGCTCCGTGCTCGGGCAAGTGCTGGCTCAAATGCAGGGAGCGGAACGCGGTATCGCCCGGCTCGAAGCTGCCCAGGCAAGGCTCTCGCCCGAGACCGTACAACGCGTCATCATCTCCTTGAATACTCCGCCAGCGAAGCTCGAAGATCTGCTAACTCTCCACGCGCTGGTCACCGCACTTGAGAAAGAAGTGGAACTCACTCAGGCGCAAGCATAGGCCATCTTCTTCTGCATTCTCGTACTCGCGGCCGCTCTCTTCCTAGCGGCCTCGGGCAGCACAACCGAGTGCCAAAGCGGTTTGGCCACAACGACAGGTTCCCGGAGATTGACATGGCTTTGTGTGAACTGTACAGTTTAATATCACGAAATGGAGAGTTTATGAATGACGGGATTGTCGTTACTGCCTTAGATGCGCGCGCGAACTTCGGCAAACTTCTTCAGCGAGTGGAAGAGGAGGGCCGATCTCTCGTCATAGAGAAGCGGGGCAGTCCGCGGGCTGTATTGCTCAGCATTCGAGATTATGTTCGTCTGGCGGTTCCCGAACCAGAGGTCCTGCGCATCATCGGAGAGGAATCCAAGAGCAAGAAGACGAACAAACTGACCGCCGGACAGATTGATCGGGTGATTAAGGCCGCTCGTAGATCGAAGCGGCGATGATTCCGCTTCGGCTTGTAATTGACACAAATGTGGTCGTCTCGGCTGCGCTGAAACCGGAGGGCTTGCAACGCACAGTCGTTTTGCTGGCAATGACCAAGCCTGCTCGCTGGTATGTTTCCGATCCAATTGTGTCAGAGTACGCAACGGTTCTAGCTCGTCCTGAGCTCCAGATTCGCAAAGGTTTACGGCAACAGCTGCTGCAATTGATCAAGAACCACGCTCGTCGCGTGAAACCCTCGCCTTTGGTTCAGGTCACTTCCGACCCGGCAGACAACATATTCATTGAATGTGCGGATGCCGCACGTGCAGATTACCTGGTAACGGGCAATGCACGCCACTTCCCTAAGTTCTGGAAGAACACCAAAATCATCAGCTCGAAAGAATTTCTTAGTATCCTGGCTCCTCACCTCATCGAGTGAGTCCGCCGCAGCGGTTGCCATAACCCGCGGGCACTACCACTCAGGCCAACCCATAGAGCTTTCCGTTACAGAGCTTCCACAGGTTTTCTCATTACAAATTCAAATCACAGGAGGTGCCCGTGCCCACGTGCGTCTCCGCCATCCAACATCTGCGAAGACTGAGGGGAGGGTCGCAGCCTCATCTGCTCAGAGGATCCGACGGGGCCTGCTATGTAACTAAATTCCAGAACAATCCCCAGCACCTTCGAGTCCTGGCGAACGAAAAGCTGGCCACAAGGCTTGGTTTGGAGCTTGGCCTTCCAATGCCGCGGGTCGAGGTGATTGAAGTCTGCGATTGGCTGATTGCGCATACTCCGGATCTGCGAATTGAGCTGGCGGGAAAGCAAATCCCGTGCCAATGCGGCAAGCAATTGGGATCATTGTACGTTGGCGCTGAAGGTCTCACGTTCGACTACTTGCCTCGCGAAATGTTCGCGAGTATTCGGAACATCGGGGACTTTGCGCGCGTTCTGGTCCTCGACAAGTGGACCTGCAACGCCGACGGGCGGCAAGCGATTTTTTCCCGCAAGACGGCGCGGAGCCGTCGATATGACGCAACCTTTATCGACCATGGCTATTGCTTTAACGCCGGAGAGTGGTCGTTTCCGGACTATCCTCTGCGCGGCGTGTACGCCAATAACTGCGTTTACGAGGGTGTACGAGGATGGGCAGCGTTTGAGCCGGCGCTCAGTCGGGCCGAGGAGATGGATTGCGGCACCATCTGGCGGTGTGCCGCGGATATTCCCGAAGAGTGGTACGAAGGAGACCGGATCGGTCTGGAGCAGTTGGCCGAAAGGCTCGGCCAGCGACGGCCCGCGATACGGAAATTGATTGAAGAATTTCGCAGGTCGAACCGGAAGCCATTTCCAAACTGGACTGATTCCGGCGTAAGTTTGCCTCTGATCGGCGTGAGACAAGACGAGGCCTCTGAAATTCGGTAGGATGCGAAGTTCATGGACCTCTACATCATCGCGGGGCCGAATGGCGCCGGTAAGACCACGTTCGCTCGGGAATTTCTTCCCAAATATGCCGACTGCAGGAATTTCATTAACGCTGACTTGATTGCCCAGGCAATGGCACCGTTTTCTCCCGAGACTGCCGCCCGGAGAGCGGGAAGAATGATGCTCGGAGAGATCCGGTCCTTTGCTCAAAGCAGCGTATCCTTTGCCTTCGAAACTACCCTTTCGGGCCGCAGCTATCTTCCCCTTTTGCGGGGCTTGAAAGCGCAAGGCTACGAAATCCACTTCTTCTTTCTGTGGCTCAAGAGTGTGGATCTCGCCTTGTCAAGAGTTAGTGAGCGAGTTTCGAGAGGTGGACACGATGTGCCGGAAGCGGTGATCCGGCGACGCTTCGACCGATCCATGCGGAATTTTCTGACGGATTATCGTCCGCTGGCAGAGGTCTGGACCTTGTTTGACAATTCCGGCGAAGTCCCAAAGCTGATCGCATGGGAGAAGGACAAAACAATCCGTATAATAAACAAGACCACCTATGCCGCGCTGGTTAAGCGCTACGGTCGGGTATGAGAAAGCCCGCAAAAGACGTGTTGCAGTTGCCCATCGAGAAGCGGGCTGAAATTGCCATGAAGGTCGCGGTGGCCAGGGCCATCGACGAGCATACCCGCTTAGGCCTGCCTGTCTACGTCTGGCGCAACAACAAAGTTGTAAAATTGTCTTCTGCCAGGGCCCGTGGTTCTTCAAGACCTAAAAAGTAAGGCCAGTACACTTTCCAGCTGTGTTCTGCAAGATCCCCGCTCGCCAAACTACGTAACTGATCTTCTGTTCTAGTCCCTATCGTCTTCCGTCGCGATCCCCTTTTCCCTTTTCACCCGGTTTGACCCCGTTCGTTATTGCAAACAGCCGTGGACCTGATCGCTCGGCCACGAGAAATGAGGATGTCATGAGAATTCGTGTGACCACAAGGGCCGACTTGTTCGAAAAGCGAAAACAAGAACACGTCGAGCGCGGCTACGGAATTGAAGATGAACGGCCGATTCCGGTGAACGGTTTCTGCTCGTTTGTCGCCGTGCGGGAGCTATCTATTTCGGACAAGCTTGCCGATCTTGTAGCTGAGGCGGTCAACGGAAACCACGGCACCCGTGGGGACTGGTGAGGTGCTCGATGTCGCTCAAGATCCGATTTCATCGTGGTCCGAGCTTCCAGCGATCGTGAAGAACACAAAGCCGACGAAATGCAAACAAGCTCTGGCACTGGAGCTGATTCATGAACTCTCTACCGACAATTCCGCTTTTCGCCGCTGGGCGCCTGATCGCCACGCCAGGCGCGCTCGCCTTGCTGGCACAGGTCAACAGGTCACCTGTGGAATTCCTTTCACGTCACCTGCGTGGTGATTGGGGCGATCTCTGCCAGGAAGATAAGACGGAAAATGAAGTGAGTTTGAAGTATGGCTTCCGCTTGCTGAGCAGTTATCCGGTCACCGATAACGCAAAGATCTGGATCATCACCGAAGCGGACCGCTCCGTGACCACGTTGCTCCTGCCGGAAGAGTATTGACTTTCCTCCCCCGTAGGGAAACTCCTCCCTTTTCGTCCGGCGATTTCAATTCCCGTTCTTAGGAGGTTCCGTGAGGCCCCACGGCAAAACGAAACTCGGCTTTTTCCCGCTTCCAACGGCGGAAGCGGAGCGCCTTAGAAACTGTCTCACGTTCGCGTCGGAGTTCTCGGCCATTGATCCATGTGTTGGCGACGGCGTGGCTTTCGCCCGTTTGCTGAGCGGAACCCATGGCTATCGATACGGCATTGAAATTGATGCCCATCGTGCCGAACAAGCCAGAGTTCTTGGAATCGAAACGCTGCAAGCGAATGCCATGGATGTGCGCTGTCCCGCGGAATCAATTTCTGTTCTTTATCTCAATCCTCCATACGACCTGGAGGTGGGGCAGACGAATAATCAGCGGCTGGAGTTGGTGTTTCTCGAGCACACATACCGATGGCTGAAACCGGGTGGCGTTCTCGTCTTCGTGATTCCGCAACCGCAGTTGAAGCCGTGTGCCAGAATCCTGAGCGAGCATTTTTGCGATCTGGAAGTATATCGTCTGACCGCGAGTGTTCAGTACAAGCAGGTTGCGGTGCTGGGAAGACGCCGCAAACGGCATCAACACCTCCGTGATTCCGCACTCCTCGAATCCGTGCGCTGGTTGGAGATGCTGGCTTGGAAGGCTGATCTCGCAGTCCTGACCGAAAGCCCGGCCATTCACTACGAAGTTCCGGCCTCTGGACCTGTCGTACTCACGAACACAGGCATTCCATTGGACGAAGTAGAGGATCTGCTGCTGGACTCCGCGGCCTATCGTCAGGCCAGCCGAATCCTTCTTCCCAGACAGCGGGATGTGCGAGGACGGCCGCTTACGCCACTACATGGTGGACATGTTGGTCTGCTTTGCACCGCGGGAATGCTTAACGGAGTATTCGGCGAAGGCGAAGATCGTCACATTGCTCATTGGCGCTCGGTGAAGTTCACGGATCATTGGGAAGAAGAGGAAGAGGAGGGCACCAAAATCCTGCATGACAGAGAACGGTTCTCCCACGAACTGACACTTGTGTTTGCCAATGGCAAGACACAGATTCTTACGCACGAAAAGCACGAAAAGAAGGAGCCCGAATGAAAAATGCGAACCTTCGTTTTGGCTGGCTGACGTACGTGAAGAGCACGGAGAAAACGACGACCAGCATCAAGTTGCGACTGGATCGCTTCATCGGGGAGCTGTTGCCGGATCCTCCGCGACAAGCCAAAGCGCACTTGATCTCTGTAATCGGCGGAGATACGCAGATCGCAGCCGTGAGCGCAGCGATTTCTTTGGGTGATCGCTTTATGGTGGAGGGGCCGGACGTCTCGCCCATCCGGGTCTGCCTGGAGCGCAATTCGCAGTGTTTCAAAGGCTCCCTTCAGCTGGCCGGACGAAAGAAGCCGCTACGACACCTGATTGGAATCTCGGAAGAGCTGGCTTCGGGAAGTATGTTCACCTCGGGCAAGGCTCTCGTGGGGGGCTCGGACAAGCAGTTTATCTGGGCTTCCATTGCGCACATCTTTGGACTTCCGGGTGTTCCGGAGTGGGCTGACTGGTTTGCGGACGAACTAGAGACGCATCATGCGAGGACTCACGCGCTTGGCATCGGATGTGATCCGGTGATGATCAAGGGTACGAAAGAAGAGTTCCTCGATTGGCTCAGCTGGGGTGTCGAAAGTGGCGCGATAAAATTTCCCGCCGAGGCAGGTTCGGTTCGCTGGCCAATATTCAGCCTGCGCGAAATTTTTCTTCCGACCAACTAGTCGTTGCCTGTAAAGG
>DASRWO010000307.1:0-6878 GCA_035654555.1 Candidatus Deferrimicrobiaceae bacterium
GTTGGCGGCGGCCTCGCAGGTTTGATGGCCACGATTCGCGTGGCGGAAGCGAACGTGCCGGTCGAGCTTTTCTCGATCGTCCCGGTGAAGCGCTCGCACTCGGTGTGCGCGCAGGGCGGCATCAACGCGGCGAAGAATCTCAAGGGTGAAGGCGATTCGACCTGGCAGCACTTTGACGACACAGTTTATGGCGGAGATTTTCTGGCGAACCAGCCGCCAGTGAAGGATATGTGCGAAGCGGCGCCGGGGATTATCGATCTGCTGGACCGTATGGGGGTTCCGTTTAACCGCACGCCCGAGGGCCTGCTCGATTTTCGCCGTTTCGGCGGGACTTTGTATAACCGCACGGCATTTGCCGGAGCAACTACTGGCCAGCAACTTCTTTACGCGCTCGATGAGCAAGTGCGTCGGTATGAGTCCGAAGGAAAAGTAAAGAAATACGAGCACTGGGAATTCTTGTCGGCAGTGCTCGATGGAAACCGCGTTTGCCGCGGCATCTGCGCCATGGATTTGCGCTCGATGGAAGTGCGGACGTTTCCGGCGGATGCCATCATTATCGCGACTGGCGGGATTGGCGCGATCTTTGGCAAGTCAACAAATTCTGTGGTGTGCACGGGCTCGGCGCAGTCGGCGCTGTATCAACAAGGTTGTTATTACGCCAATGGCGAGTTTATTCAGGTGCATCCCACTTCGATCCCGGGCGAAGACAAGCTGAGGCTGATGTCGGAATCGGCGCGCGGCGAGGGTGGGCGCGTCTGGGTTCCGAAGAACGCGGGCGATAAGAGAGATCCGAAGTCCATCCCGGAAAAAGAGCGCTGGTATTTTCTGGAAGAGTGGTATCCGAAGTACGGGAACCTGGTGCCGCGCGATGTGGCGACACGGGCGATTTTTAAGGTGGTCTACGAGTACAACCTCGGGATTGATGGCAAGCCGATGGTTTATCTCGACCTGACGCACATCGACCGCAAGATTCTTGACCGGAAACTGGAAGGCATTCTCGAAATCTACGAGAAGTTTGTGGGCGACGATCCGCGCGACACACCCATGAAAATTTTCCCGGGGATGCATTACACCATGGGCGGGCTGTGGGTCGATTTCAACCAGGCGACGAATATTCCTGGAATCTATGCGGCCGGCGAGTGCGAGTATCAGTATCACGGCGCGAACCGGTTGGGCGCGAATTCACTGGTCTCCTGCATTTATGGCGGAGGCATTGCCGGACCGAATGCGGTGAAGTATGCGCGCGGGTTGCAAGCTCTGCCGGATGGCAACGGAGTTTTCGAGGCGGAGAAGAAGAAGCAGGAAGAGAGCAATGCCCTGCTCATGAACAATTCGGGGACGGAGAATCCGTTTCGGCTGTGGCGCGAGCTGGGCGAGTTGATGACTAAGGATTGCACCGTTATCCGCTACAACAAAAATCTGGTGGAGACGGATGCGAAACTCGTGGAACTGCTGGAACGGTTCCGCAACGTGAATCTCAGCGACCGGACACAGTGGGCAAACACCAGCGTGATCTTCACGCGGCAGCTTTACAACATGCTGCAACTGGCGAGGGTAGTGGCACAGGGAGCAAAGCTGCGTGATGAATCGAGGGGGGCACATTATAAGCCGGATTTTCCGGACCGCGATGACAAGAATTTCCTGAAGACGACCAAAGCATATTTTGCGCCGGATGCGGATGAGCCGAAGTTCGAGTTTGAGCCAGTGGATGTTTCGCTGATTCCGCCGCGGGCGAGGAAGTATGACGCGGTTAAGTGATGAGGTAAATTGAATGGTGGTCGATCAGGAACTGGATCAAATGCTTCGCAGTGCGATTACAAACAAACGGTTGCTCCAGTTCAAGTACAAAGGCCACGAGCGAATCGTTGAACCTCATGACTATGGTATTCAGAATGGAACTGTCCGCTTGCTTTGTTGGCAAATCGGCGGACGGAGCGGCAGCCGCATCCCAGGCTGGCGCATTGTGGATATAGATGGCATGCACGACTTTGAAGTGCTCGATAAGCATTTCGCAGGCAATAGGGACATTCTTTCAGGCAAACATCATCGATGGGATGAAGTTTTCATTCGTGTGGGACCAAGTGTCTCGAAAGCAAGTTAAGAACAAAAATGGCTGAACATAAATCCGTAATCATCAAGATCAAGCGCCAGAACAATCCAACTTCCAAGTCGTACTGGGAGGAATTTGAACTTGCGTGGCATCCGGGGATGAACGTGATTTCTTCGCTGATGGAGATTGCCGCTAACCCCGTCACGCGCGACGGCAAGACGACGACGCCGATCACTTACGACTCGAATTGTCTCGAGGAAGTTTGCGGGTCTTGCGCAATGCTGATCAATGGGCGGGCGCGCATGGCTTGCTCGGCTTTGATTGACAATCTTGAGCAACCGGTGAAGCTGGAGCCGTTTTCCAAGTTCCCGATCGTGCGGGATTTGGCGACGGATCGCAGCGTGATTTTCGAAAATCTTAAAGTCGTGAAGGCTTGGGTTCCGATCGACGGGACCTATAATCTGGGGCCGGGTCCGCGCATGAGTCCGGAGGAGCAGGAGCAGGCTTATCCTCTCTCGCGCTGCATATCGTGCACGTGCTGCATGGAAGCGTGTCCGCAATTCAACGAGGAGACCGGATTTGTGGGCGCGGCTACGATTGCGCAGGTGCGGTTGTTTAATATGCATCCTACAGGCAAGGAGCTGCAGCACGAGCGGCTGGCGGCGCTGATGGGGGATGGCGGCATCCAGGAATGCGGCTACGCGCAAAACTGCGTGGAGGTTTGCCCCAAGGATATTCCGCTGACGAAAGCAATTTCCCAGGTGGGCGGAGAAGTGATGAAGCAAGCTCTGGGCGACCTGTTCCGGAGCTGACCGACAGTTTCTGATATAGATCAAACGTCTAAAAAAGGCCCGTTCTGCGAGGGGTTATGCGCGATTTTTCGCTTCCCTAACGCCAGTTTTTGTCACTCGCGCAACAACAGAGCTGCCCCGCCCTGAATCTAAATCACCGCTAACTGGTTGCTGGGTTGGCACATGAGTTAACCGTAATTCTGCGGTACGGATGGAGTTTGGCGTGCTCTATTTCCAGTGCATCGATTGCGGGGTTAACCCAGTAACCGCGAGGTAACCAGCAGTTGGAAATGGCTCCCGATAACGCTGGTAACGGGTTTTCTTCAAGGATTGGTAGGACGGCTTGACAGCATGGCTTAGAATGACCGGACAGTTGCGGGGTTGAGCACTGTGGCCGGCTACGGAGAATTTTTGAAATCACAATTGCAGCGCCGCTTGATGTTGCTTCTATTTTTGGCCTCGGTTGGCAGCCCTCTGTTTGCGGCTACGACTACTGCAACTCTGCATAAACGTGTCCACCACTTCCGGCGTCCGCGGCTGCATTGGACGCGGTGGAATCCGATGTTTCGTCCGTCACACGAATCTCTATTGCTACAAAATGCGGAAGTAGATCGGTTGGAATTGCCGCGCATTCAGGATGACGATGAGTTGGAAGCGCTGAAAGCCAGTGGCGCGCTGCAGCCGATTGTTGCGGGTGAGTCGTTGCGGTTCGATCCGCGGCTGGATCCATCGCGGCGATATTGCCGCCCGTGGACGCGGGATTTTGTGCAGGATATTTCGCAAGCGTATTATCATCGGTTTCATGAGCAGATTCAGGTGAACTCAGCGGTGCGAACGGTCAAGGTGCAGAAGAAACTGCGGCGGCACAATCGGAATGCGGCTCCATTTGAAGGAGATACGGCATCATCCCATCTCGCAGGACTGACGGTTGATTTGCAGCGGCGTGGCATGAGCCAAGAGCAGATTCACTGGATGGAGCATTATCTTTTCTATATGAAGGCTTTGGGTTTGGTCGAACCGGAAGAAGAGCGTCACCAGTGGGTCTTTCATATTATGGTTTCCGGCCGCTATGCGGATTGGCGCGAGTCGCAGGATATCGTTCCGATGGAGCGTCCTGAGCCCGCAACGGTGACAGCCAGCGCCGACGCATCGAACTAACTCATCCCACCGTATATTGCGCTTCGCCGTTGCCGAACGACCAGTTCTCCCAGGCAACTTCTACCAAGTTGATGATTAAATCTTGCGGCCGTAGGCCTGGGTTTTCCGCGAGAATCTCCACCATCCTTTGAAACATTTTCTTTTTCTGTGCCAGTTTGCGGCCAGTAGATAGCGTGATCTGGACGAGGACAACGTCGTCGGTGCGCTGTACTCCCAAGTACGTGGGATCGTAGATAAGGCCACCGGGCGGGTGCTCGGTGACGACCTGGAATCTGTCCTGTTCAGGAACAGCTGCGCCTTCCACCATGGCTCGATGCACGCCATCGGCCAGAGCTTTTTTATATTGTTCGGATTTCCCTTCGCGCAATGAAATTCTTACCAGCGGCATCGCTGCCTCCTGCGATCGGGTCTGTTGTGATCGAAAATGCGGAGTTGCTTTTCGAATGGATGATCTCCCGGGTCGGCGGGATTCACGGAACAGGCTAGTACTCCGCAGGGATCGTGCTTTAATGATGCGATGATCGTGATGATGGCCGGCCTGCCCGGCACCGGAAAAACTACACTGGCACGAGCGCTGGCCGCGCGAATGTCAGGTCGCGTGCTGAGCAAGGACGAAGTGCGTCACGCGCTGTTTTCAGCGGAAGAAATCGAATACTCTTCGCGGCAGGATGATTTCTGCTTGCAGGTTATGCTGGAAACCGCAGAGTTTCTGTTGCAACAAAATCGAGAGCGCATCATTTTTCTGGATGGGCGGCCATTTTCGCGGCGTTATCAGATCGAGAATGTGGTGAATAGCACTGAGGGCCTGCATCAGAGTTGGCGAATCCTGGAATGCGTGTGCGCTGAGGACGTGGTAAAGCGCCGTTTTGAAGATCAGGGTCATGAACATCCAGCGGCGAATCGAAACTTTCAGCTTTATCTGGAAGTGCGATCGAGGTTCGAGGCCATAACTTTGCCGAAAACTTTGATCGATACCGCCCAGCCGATCGAACAATGTGTTGAGCAGGCGCTGGCGGCGCTTCGCTGACCGGCACTCGTCGAGAGTGTTTCCTATACAATCGTGCTCGCGTTCGATCGCGACTCTAAGACTCTGAGATTCCGTGACTCTATGACGATGAACCGGTTCGCCGTTGTTTTGCTCTCGTGCCTCGCCCTGACAGCATATTCCAGAGGGCAATCTTCCAATCCATCTGGACCAACTGTAAGTACACAAGCCCGGGGCATTCAGCAATCAGCGATTGTAGTGGACACGCATGCCGATACGCCGCAACGTTTTCTGGATGAGGGATTTGACATCGGCTCAACCGATCCGAATGACGTCGGGCATTTAAGCCTGGACAAAGCTCGGCGCGGTAATTTGGGAGCGGAGTTTTTCTCCATCTGGGTAGACCCAGAGACCAATCAGGGCCACTTCGCGCAACACACGTTCGATCTGATCGATTCGGTTTATGAGCAAGCGGCGCGTCATCCGGACCGCATGATGATGGCGTTTTCTGTCGCCGATATTGAGCGCGCGCACCGGGAACACAAACTGGCCGCGCTAATGGGGATCGAAGGCGGGCATTCGATTGAGAACGACATGCATTTGTTGCGCGATTATTATCGGCTCGGCGTGCGCTACATGACGCTATCGTGGTCGAACACGAATGAGTGGGCGGATTCCTCCGGCGATATTGACGATCCGAAGATTCAGCATCACAACGGGCTCACCGATTTCGGCAAGCAGGTGGTGCTGGAGATGAACCGCCTGGGGATGATGGTCGATATTTCTCATGTCGCCGATAAGACTTTCTGGGACGCGATTGCCACGACCAAAGCCCCGGTGATTGCATCGCACTCTTCGGCGCGGGCGTTGGTGGATGCGCCGCGGAATATGACGGATGACATGCTGCGCGCAGTGGCAAAAAATGGCGGCGTGGTGCAGGTAAATTTTTTCTCTGGCTTTGACGATGAAAACTACCGCAAGGCCGAGCAGGCACAGGCCAAGGAGCAGGCGGCGGCGATTCAGAAATATGTCGATTCGCTCAAGGCGCAGGGCAAACCGGTCAGCTATGTTGAGGAGGATCGCATTGAGCGGGAGTGGATGGCGAAGATTCCGCGTCCGCCGTTCAACGTACTGATCGACCATATCGATCACATCGCCAAGGTCGCGGGAGTGGATCATGTGGGGCTGGGATCTGACTTCGACGGGGTGAGCGGAGCGACGCCGCAAGGGATGGATTCGGCGGCGGACTTGCCGAAGATCACGCAGGGGTTGCTGGATCGCGGATATAGCGCCGAGGACATTCGGAAAATTCTGGGTGGGAATTTGCTGCGAGTGTTTGAGCGAGTGGAGCAAGTGAGCAAGCAGATGCAAGAGCAGACACATTGAGTTGGCGGAAGCGCTCCATCCCTGATAGACCCTGCGCGGCTTCTTCTCCATCGGAGTTCGATTGTCGTACAATGCAACGTTGCCGTTAACATTTTGTGCGATCTGGATATGCGAGGAGCAATCATGCGTAATGTTTTTCTGGCCGGCGCTCTGCTATTTACGGGCGTGATGGCGTGGGCTCAAACGAGTTCTCAGGAGACAGCGCCCGCTAAGCCGCCGGTGCACCATGCGGCAACGGGCGAGCCTACCACGATTATTCAAACCACTGTAGGAAATATGACTTGCACACTGTTCCCCGACAAGGCGCCGATTGGCGTGCAGAATTTTATTGGCCTCGCGACGGGGACGAAGGACTGGAAGAATCCGGCCAGTGGAGGCACCAAACACGGAGTGCCGCTCTACGACGGGACGATTTTTCATCGGGTGATACCTGGGTTCATGATTCAGGGCGGCGATCCGAAGGGCGACGGGTCGGGCGATCCGGGATATAAGTTCAAGAACGAAGTTT
>DASRWO010000308.1:0-2184 GCA_035654555.1 Candidatus Deferrimicrobiaceae bacterium
TACTGGACGATTTTGTACCCACCGATCACGTATGCCGCGTGATCGACGCATTCGTCGATAGGCTATTGGAGTTTTGTGGACAGAGAGCGCCGGGATAAACCGGCACATTGTAGGGGATGCGAGAGCCCTACGGAAAAGGAGAAGCGACTTCATTCCGGCCTCGAGTCTTGCCTGTGGGTCCGCGAGGAGCCATAGCGAAGCGTAGACAGAGGAACTGGCGGGCGGGGATATTGAGCTCCGAAAATTTGCAACCGAGTGCCGACCCCTTTCCGTCGGTGGGAAGGCAACACTGGTGTGCTGCGCTATTCGCGAGCAGCCACCGGGCTCGGCGTAGTCGAAGACCCCCAGCACGTCAGGAAACAATGTGCACGAGAACCGGGAGACCTCCAGAGCATCTGCGCAAGCAGAGCGGTCCGGGAAGGTGAAATATCCGTCATCCGGACATGTACGTTTTGGAGGGGTCGGACTGCGCCATATTACCTATGAAGCTACCGAACAAAGAGGCGAAGGCTTCCGCGGAGGCGGCGGAGGGAAGGGCGCAGACCAAGGAGAACGACGCCCAGCTCAACACGGACCCGACACAGAGTGGGCCACCCGTGTCCCAGGGGTTAGGCGGCGTGCGCCGCACGGCGCAGGCAAGGAAGCAGGAACGGTTCACTGCCTTACTGCACCACCTTACGACCGACTTACTCCGGGAGAGCTACTACGCGCTCAAGCGGCGAGCAGCACCGGGAGTGGACGGGGTAAGTTGGCAGCAGTATGAACAAGGCTTGGAGGAGCGATTAGTTGACCTCCATGGTCGAGTGCATCGTGGAGCGTATCGCGCTCAACCCTCGCGGAGAGTCTATATACCGAAAGCTGATGGCCGGCAACGGCCGTTGGGCATCGCGGCGTTGGAAGACAAGATCGTCCAACACGCGGTGGCGACCATCCTCAACCAGATTTATGAGGTGGACTTTCGGGGCTTCTCGTATGGGTTTCGCCCGGGGCGGAGTCCACACCAGGCGCTGGACGCGCTGAATGTGGGCATTCAACGAAAGCGTGTGAACTGGATACTCGATGCGGACATCCGTGGTTTCTTCGACAACATGAACCACGAATGGACCATGAAGTTTATGGAGCATCGAGTGGCCGACAACCGCATCCTTCGGCTAATTCGAAAATGGCTCAAAGCCGGAGTATCGGAAGACGGCAAGTGGTCCGAGACTAAGGCAGGCACTCCGCAGGGAGCGGTGATCTCACCGCTGCTGGCGAATGTGTATCTGCACTACGTCTTTGATCTGTGGATTGAGGTATGGCGAAAGAAGGTGGCGAGCGGCGACGTGGTTGTCGTCCGCTACGCGGATGATCTGGTGGTTGGCTTCGAGCACCGCGAGAATGCCGAGCGGTTCCTGAGAGAGTTTCGGGAACGGCTGGCGACTTTCGGTCTGGAGCTGCATCCGGATAAGACGCGGCTGATCGAGTTCGGTCGGTTCGCCCGGGTCAATCGGCAAGAACGTGGGGAAGGTAAGCCGGAGACGTTCACGTTTCTGGGGTTCACGCACTACTGTGCGATGACCCCTAATGGTCACTTCGTTATCCACCGCAGGACCATAGCTCAGCGGATGCGAGCGACGCTTCACGCGTTGCAGGTGAAGCTACGCGAGCGCATGCATGAACCGGTCAATGCGGTGGGGCAGTGGCTGAAACGTGTCGTCGACGGTTACTACCGCTACCACGCTGTACCCGAAAACCTGCGGGCTTTGCGGCGTTTCCGCGATCGGCTCTGCATCCTGTGGCGTTCCATGCTTGGTCGTCGCAGTCAGCGCAGCCGTCCCAGCTGGACCCGTATTCGCCCGACCTTCGAACGCTGGATCCCTCGTCCCACTGCCCTGCATCCTTATCCGAGCGCGCGCTTCGACGCCATCATCCAAGGTAGGAGCCGTGTGCGGTAGTGCCGCTCGCACGGATCTGAGCGGGGGGCGGCCAGCGATGGTCGTCCCTACCGCGACCGGAATTTCCCCTGATGATATTTGCCGAAGCTCTTCCCGGGCTACTCCGTCAAGACGAGCGCATGGCTGCTATGCTCCCCGGCAAGATGCAGGATGGCCCTGTCGAATGTGACAAGTATCAGTTCCTCATGGATCGCCAAGCCGAGCAGGTAGGCATCGGTGATTTGATTGTGGCCGAATAGCCGCTTAAAGA
>DASRWO010000309.1:0-2789 GCA_035654555.1 Candidatus Deferrimicrobiaceae bacterium
TTGTGCCAGCCACGTGAAGAGAACCAGAATTGTAGGGATGACGAAGGGGTGTACGGTCACGAATAGCTCTGCTGTGAGGTTTCCGCGGAAAGTGCGCCAGTGTCTTCAAAGCTAAACTCCCGCAAGATTTCTCCATGATCCTAACACGCAGCAAGAGTCCTTCGGGCCGAGCTCGTCTAAGACTCATGGGTCGAAATGATCAGAAGTGCGCTAGAGATTTTCTTGGCTACGCTTGCCGACCGTTGCCTTCCCCGCCCTTCTCGCCTCTTCAACTTCTCGTTCTCCTCAGATACACTCTTTGCACAGTTTGACTCTAAGGAGTGGAAGCGTGGCCGTGGTCTCTCGGTCGGAGTCCGAAGAACGGTGCGCAGTTGTACCTCTGCGTCAAGGCGGATCTCTCGAAGTGTCGGTGGTAATGCCCTGCCTGAACGAGGCCGAAACTCTGGAAGTCTGCATCGTCAAAGCGCAGCGGGCTCTGCAGGAAGCTCACATTACGGGCGAAATTATTATCGCCGACAACGGCAGCACCGACGGCTCGCTGAGAATTGCAGAACGGTTCGGCGCCAAAGTCGTGAATGTGCAGGCGAAGGGCTACGGCAGTGCCTTGATGGGAGGGATTGCAGCCGCATCCGGTCAATATGTCGTGATGGGAGATGCCGACGACAGCTACGATTTCGGACATATCCCACGATTTGTGGAACAGTTGCGCGAGGGCGCAGACGTGGTGATGGGCAATCGGTTTAGAGGCGGAATCCAGAAAAATGCGATGCCTGCCCTGCACCGTTACTTTGGCAATCCCGCGCTTACCCGCCTCGGACGGCTATTTTTCAAAAGTCCCGTCGGAGATTTCTATTGTGGTCTGCGCGGCTTTCGCAAAGATGCTTATGAGCGCATGGCATTGCGAACGACGGGAATGGAATTTGCCACGGAGATGGTGGTCAAGGCCACGCTGCTCGAGTTACGCATTGCAGAAGTACCGACCACGCTTTCTCCCGATGGACGAAATCGTCCTCCTCATTTGCGAACCTGGCGTGACGGCTGGCGCACCTTGCGCTTTTTTTTGCTCTATAGTCCACGCTGGCTATTTCTTTATCCCGGCATCGCACTGATGCTGCTGGGCACAGCACTCGGTCTGTGGCTGTTGCCCGCACCACGCACTCTCGGCGGAGTTACCTTCGACGTTCACACCCTGGTATATGCCGCGGCCTTTGTCCTGCTTGGGTTTCAGGCGATCGCTTTTGCATGCTTTACAAAAATCTTTGCAATTTCCGAGGGGCTCCTGCCTCCCGACGCTGCATTGGATAAACTTTTCCGCTATATCACGCTTGAGCTTGGAGTGGCCGTGGGCGCGGTACTGACGATCGCCGGATTCACCGCTTCCGCGTATGCGGTCAGCGCCTGGGGGGCACAGCACTTCGGCATGCTGGACTATTCCCGGACGATGAGAATCGTAATTCCGGCGGCGTTATTGCTAACGCTCGGGGCGCAGACCATCTTCGCTAGTTTCTTCATGAGCGTTTTGGGGCTGAGGCGGAAATGAGTTCTCACGCTCAGCGACGCTTCGCCAGCGAATCGATCTGATCGAAATGCTTTTACTCCGCTTCTTTGTTCAGGCTCGTTTCAACAGCGTGATGAAGTGCAGCTTTGCTCCGAACACCCAATCGAAGGGTTTGGGATACAGGCCGATCCTGGTCACTGTTTGTTCCGGCTTAAGTCCGATTTCTCGCCAGGCGTCGTGCCACTGGCGCTCGCTCCAATAATTGTAGGGCAGTGCAACCCCAAATCTTGCGTTTCCTACCCAGTCCATCAAGCGCAGTCGCGCCCCCGCCAATAGACCATTACGATTGTGGTCCTTGATAAGTACATTCTCCCTCGACACGCGACGAGCCTCCCGTAACAGAATTGCCGGATCGGCCGTATGGTGCAGGACGTCGGAGAAAAGAACCAGATCAAACGATTGATCGTCGAAAGGGATAGTCGATCCGTCAAACATATCAACCGGGACGTGAGTGTGGCTACGGGGAAGCACATCAATTCCCGTGACAATCAGATCTGGCCTGCGGGATTGTAGAACGGCGGAAATGAGACCATCGCCACAACCCACGTCGAGCACGCGGGCGGATCGCGGCGCGAGCCGCGCGAACCAGCCCGCAAGGATTTCTACCCTGCGGTTGAATACCAGCTTCTCGTGCAGAACTCCGATGGTACTCATGCTTTACGCATCCTGATTCGCAGTTTACAACTGTGGAGGATAAATTCGTCCCACGCAAGATTTAATCGCGGTCTGAGATCAGCGGAACGAAACGGACCGAGTCGCGGAGCGAGATTACGGGCTGACCATTGTGCATGCGGACGAATTGGAGCTGCTGTGACTCGGCGGAGCCAACGGGAATAATCATGCGTCCACCCTCGCGAAGTTGAGAAAGCAGAGCGGCGGGAATTTCCTCGGCGGCAGCTGAAACCATAATGGCGTCGAACGAGGAATGCGCAGGAAGACCGAGGCTGCCGTCGCCGGTAAATATATGAACATTCGCATAACCCAGCGTTGCCAGAATTCGGCGCGCGTTGGAGGCAAGATCGGCGTGCCGTTCGATCGAGAAAACCTGAGCAGCAAGCTCTCCGAGAAGCGCAGTAACGTATCCGGAACCAGTGCCGATTTCAAGGACGGAAGACGTCGCGGCGAGTTGAAGTGATTCCAGCATAACGGCGACCACATAAGGCTGAGAGATGGTTTGGCCGTCGCCGATGGGCAGAGGGTGGTCCTCGTAAGCCTCGGCGCGAAGGGCCTC
>DASRWO010000310.1:0-2510 GCA_035654555.1 Candidatus Deferrimicrobiaceae bacterium
GTTCCAATCGCCTGACCGCGGCTCTTCTCGTCGAAATTGGCGCTAATGATTGCCAGGCTGCCGGGCACGAGCAGTGCGGCTCCCACACCTTGAATGCTCCTCGCGATAATCAGTTGATGAATGCTTAAGGCAAACCCGCAACCCGCCGACGCCAAAGCAAAAATCGAAACCCCTGCCACGAACATACGACGGCGGCCAAAGAGGTCCCCAAAAGCCCCTCCGGCAAGAATCAATGCAGCTAAAAACAGTCCGTAAGACTCGACCACCCATTGCAGGTCCACCACAGTCGCCTGGAAGCTGGCCTGCAGCGCAGGCAGTGCTACGTTCACGACGGTGCTATCGATGAAAGCCATGCTGGAACCCAGGATGGTTGCTGCCAGTATCCAGGTTCTCGCTTCGGGTACAGACGGAACGGCGGCATCCGCCGATCGCATCCCCGATTCGTCGCAAGGCGTCCTCATGCCGTCTATGAGTGTCTTTTACTTTGCGCCAAGTGCGCAAGGCTCCCGCCTAGTCGGCAACCTTGCTTTGATTTAGAAACGGACCGAAGTCCGGATACAATTTTCTTGAGAATAAGTACCCCGCCCAGCCTGAAGGAGGAGGGCTTTCGCGCAATGAGGACTTTGAGGACACAATCCAATTCGAGGGCATCCACACGAGCCGACATTGTTACAGTTTGCCTATCATACAATCGCAAGCTACTCCGGAGTAGGCATCCTCAGGCGCAGGGCGAAGACAACGTGGTCGCACCCGGGCCAGAACACGGAACTCTCGGCGCTCAGTCAGGCCTCAACAAGAACTGGGAAAAATAGTAGATGTTCTCTCCTACGCTCGCCCATCTCCTTCTTGCAATCATCGTTGCTGTAAGCGTGGCGTTCATGCTGATCCGCCCCCGAGGTGTGCCAGAAGTTTACTGGATCAGCGGAGGGGTTCTCCTGCTTCTAGGACTCCGTCTCGTAACTCTGCGGCTTGCATTGCATGCTTCTGGCAAAGCCTTAGACGTCTGTTTCTTTCTCACTGGCATGATGCTGCTTTGCGAACTCGCGCGGGAGCATGGGGTATTCGACTGGCTGGCGGCAATCGCCGTAAGGCGCGCGGACGGGTCTTGCTTGAGGTTGTTCACGCTGGTATACGCAGTGGGTACAGTGGTCACGGTGTTTCTGTCGAATGACGCGACTGCCGTCGTTCTAACGCCCGCAATACTGACGGCCGTTCGGAAGGCAAGAGTTCAGCCGCTACCTTATCTATTCGTTTGTGCGTTCATCGCAAATGCTGCGTCATTTCTCTTGCCAATTTCAAATCCCGCGAATCTGGTTGTCTTCCACGATGGTATGCCCCCGTTGGGGAAGTGGCTCCTCGCATTTGGAGTTTCTTCCGTGTTATCGATTGGCGCCACTTTCATCGCACTGCGCTGGGTTTTTCGCCGTGAACTCTGCGAAACTATTGATCATCCCGTTGAACCGCAAAGCCTGAGCAGCAATGGCAAACTCGTGCTCGGCAGCGCCGGGCTCATGGTAGCGGTTTTGCTTACCGCCTCGTCGCTGGGCAAAGACCTGGGCCTGCCCACGTGTCTATCTGCTTTGACTATCACGGCGATTGTCTGCATTAAGGAGCGAAGTAGTCCGCTGCTTCTGGCTCGCGAAATCAGCTGGGAAACCTTGGTACTGGTGGCCGGCCTATTCGTGATGGTCGATGCCATCCAGAGCATTGGTGCAATGCGGTACACCAAAGAATGGCTCAGCTGGGTGCAGCATCTCAGCATTGCAGCTGGAAGTTTGATCGCCGGCTTCGCGGTCGGAATCGCCAATAACCTCGTGAACAATCTTCCGCTTGGCCTCATCGTTGGCAGCACTCTTCACGCCACGCAAGCCAAATGGCCGATCGCCGCGGCCGTTCTCATCGGCGTTGATCTTGGACCGAATCTTTCGATCACGGGGTCCCTGGCAACCATTTTGTGGCTGATCGCCTTGCGCAAAGAAAACCTCAATGTCAGTTTTTGGGACTTCCTGAAGGTGGGTGCGATTGCCATGCCGCTCGCCCTCCTCGCGGCGCTGGGCGGCGCAATTTTAATGCAGCTGTGTTCTACAACTTTGTAAATGCCGCACACTGGAAGGCGTCGGTTGTACGAGAGCATTTTGGAGGCGTAGGAATGTCACTCTTGACTGCCGAAGCGACGTGATCTACAACGCTTTTACGCCGAAAGATTTCTTTAGTCACCAGAGACCCTATTGAAGAATCCGCTCGTCCAACTCACCTCCGTCCAGGCCCGCCGAATCTGGCTGCACGCCCAGCGCCTGGACACCACCGAACCCTTCGGCTCCGGCCCGAAGGCCACGCCGGCAGCGGTGGCGCACCTGGGCTACTTGCAGATCGACACGATTTACGTCATCGAGCGCAGCCATCACCACATCCTCTACACGCGCATCCCTACGTACCGGCGCGAGCATCTCCATCAGGCGCAGAGCATCGACAAAACCATTTTCGAGTATTGGACGCACGCCCTATCGTAC
>DASRWO010000311.1:0-37420 GCA_035654555.1 Candidatus Deferrimicrobiaceae bacterium
CGGGAGCGATTTCGTCGGTCTGACCAATCATGGCGCAACCACAAGTCTCCAGTACGCGACGAAATTGCGCGACGGAAAGATTCACGCTGAAGCCCGGAATAGCCTCGAGCTTGTCCAGCGTCCCGCCGGTATGTCCCAAGCCGCGTCCGCTGATCATCGGGACAGTTATACCTGCAGCGGCGGCCAAGGGGGCCAACACCAGCGAGGTCTTGTCGCCCACTCCTCCAGTTGAATGCTTGTCGACTTTCTTTCCCGACAGAGAGGAGAGGTCGAGAACTTCACCCGACCGCAGCATTGCATCCGTAAGCGCTGCAGTTTCGGCACGGGTCATTCCGCGCAGCACAACCGCCATCAGCCACGCGGACACTTGATAGTCAGGAATATCGCCACTGGTATAGGCGCTTACTAAACCCGCTATTTCAGTCCGAGACAGTTCACCAGCGTCTCGCTTTTTGCGGATTACATCGATAGCGCGGAATGTCTGGGCTGACGGCGCGGTTGGATTCACTGGAGGCGGAACCCTTCCGGAAGCAGTTCGGTAATGTGGGCCTGCCGCGGTCCATCCTTTCCCTGAAAAAAGATCGTTGCATCCGGGCCGAATTCGTAGATCACCTGACGACAAGCACCGCAGGGCGAACAAGGAACGCCCTGGTCGTTGACCACGGAGACTGCACGAATCTCGATCTTCGGTCCTAGCTGTGCGACCGCAGAAAAAATCGCAGTACGCTCTGCGCAATTGGTCATTCCATAGGACGCGTTCTCTACATTGCAACCATTGAAGACTTTACCGTTCGAGAGAAGGATGGCAGCTCCGACTCGGAACTTCGAATATGGAGCGTGTGCATTCCTCGTCGCCTTCTTCGCTGAGCGTAGCAGTCGAGTCTGCAAACTATTTGAAAGACTTTTTTGGACCATAAACAGAGGAAGAGCTATAGTACAGCGCTGAAATCGAAGTCATTGTAACGCTTGAATACGTGCCGCAGGACTTTTATTAATTTAGTAAGGGCTGTGCATCATTGTTCACATCAAACCGAAAGCGCTACTGATTTGGACCTAGGCTGTCAAGAGGTTTCGCCAGGCTCTCAAATAACGCACGCAGCTTTTGCTCATCCAGCTTTCCTTCGCCGCGTACGCCAGTGCAGACGTCAAGTCCGAAGGGACCAACCTCCCGCACGGCTTCGTGCACGTTATCGGGCTTCAATCCTCCCGCCAGAAAAATCGGGATACCGATCCGCTCTCGAATACGCTGGCTCAACGCCCAATTGTGCCGCCGGCCGGTACCACCCAATTCTTTCGTTGCAAGCATGGGATTTCCTGAGTCGAGCAGAAGCGCATCTACATGGGCCGCAACGGCAATTGCTTCTTCAACAGATTCCTCGCCGGTTACGTGCACGACCTGCACAATCGAGATGCCCGGGAGCGCAACCTTAAGGGCTTCATACGATCCCAGAAAACGATCCACAATTTGAATCGTGTTGATTCGGCAGCGTCGCTGCTGCGCAATGATGCTCTCCGCATCCTGCTTCGATGTAAGTAGAAAAGTGGCAATTGGAGGAGGAATTGATGCAGCTATGTCTGTAATTAGTTCTTCTGAGATTACTCCCGGCCCGCTGGGCATGGCGGAAACCAAACCCACGGCGCTAGCGCCACAATCAATCGCCAGTCGGGCTTCCTCACGGCTTGAAATGCAACAGATTTTAACCCTCGGGTGCTTGGTTGCCCTCATGTCTAGAGTATGCGTCTTTTAGCTGAGCCCGGGCCAGCCGAATCGCAATTGCTTTTTGCCCTGAGTCAGGGCTAGCATGTTCCCGTTGTTCTCTTCGCTCGGCATCTTTAAGTTTTTTCTTCGCGTCATGCAAGTTCTTGCTCGATCTCTCGTTCTTGATTAAGGAGGATGTCATGGGTATCGCAGTGTCACCGCAGATTCATCCGCAAGTGGCTGACTTCATCGAGAAGCCTCGCAAAATGTTGATCAATGGTAAATGGTTGAGCGCAATTTCCGGGAAGACATTTCCTACTTATAATCCCGCGACTGGTGAGGTTCTCGCTCAAGTGGCGGAAGGCGATCGTCAGGATATTGAAGAAGCAGTGAAGGCGGCCCGCAAGGCTTTCGATCATGGACCGTGGCGGCGAATGACGGCGTCCGAACGTGGACGCTTGATTTGGAAGCTCGCTGATTTACTCGAAAGACACACCGAAGAATTTGGATACCTGGAGAGCCTCGACAACGGCAAGCCGCTTGCGATCGCGAAGGCTGCCGATGTGCCTTTGGCTGTGGACCTTTTCCGCTACATGGCTGGCTGGGCCACGAAGATTGAGGGCAATACCATTCCGATCTCAGTCCCATATACTCCCGGCGCGAAGTACCTCGCTTACACGCTGCGAGAGCCGGTGGGAGTTGCGGGACAAATTATTCCCTGGAATTTTCCTCTGCTGATGGCAGCGTGGAAACTGGGTCCAGCGCTGGCGTGTGGCTGCACGGTGGTGCTAAAGCCGGCGGAACAAACTCCACTTTCGGCGCTGCGCCTGGGTGAACTCATTATGGAGGCAGGCTTCCCCGACGGCGTAGTCAACATCGTGCCGGGCTATGGCGAGACTGCCGGCGCCGCACTGGCGGGTCATCCAGAGGTCGACAAAATCGCTTTCACCGGTTCCACCGAAGTTGGCAAACTGATCGTGCATGCCGCAACCGGCAACTTGAAAAAAGTTTCACTCGAACTTGGAGGCAAATCGCCGAACGTGGTGTTTAAGGATGCCGATCTCGACACGGCCATCCCCGGTGCAGCGAGCGCTATATTTTTCAATCACGGGCAGTGCTGCTGTGCCGGATCGCGCCTTTACATCGAGAAACCGATCTTCGACCGCGTCGTGGAAGGAGTCGCCGACTACGCAAAGAAAATCACTGTCGGTTCGGGCCTCGATCCTGAAACTCAAATGGGTCCGCTGGTTTCTCAGGAACAGTTAAGCCGGGTTTGCGGATATCTAGAATCCGGCTTATCGGAAGGTGCCACAGCTCTTGCTGGTGGTCATAAGAAAGGGGACAAGGGCTATTTCGTCGAACCCACTGTTCTCGTAAATACCCGCGAAGATATGAAGGTGGTGCAGGAAGAAATCTTCGGGCCGGTAGTTGCGGCAATGCCGTTCAACAATCTAGAGGAAATTTTGCCACGCGCCAACGATAGTGAGTACGGCTTGGCCGCCGCTGTCTGGACTAACGATATCGGCAAAGCCCATCGCACTGCGGAATATCTGCGCGCAGGGACGGTTTGGATCAACTGCTACAACATTTTTGATGCCGCCATGCCATTCGGCGGATATAAGCAATCCGGATGGGGCCGTGAGATGGGGCACGATGCTCTCAGCCTTTACACCCAGACGAAAGCGATTTGCACAAAAATAGCGTAATTTCGTAGCTACCAAAAATATAAGGACGGCGAGCCTCGCCGTCCTTATCCTTTTATCGTCAAGTTCTCAAGATTATTTTTCCATCAGCAGAACCTTTTCCGCGTCATCGATTTCCGTTAGCTTTACTTCGATTACTTCGTTCATGGTGGTCTGAACGTTGCGGCCCACGAAGCTGGCCTCCACAGGCAATTCGCGGTGCCCACGGTCAATCAATACACACAGCTGTACCCGACGCGGCCTGCCATGCGCGAAAAGTGCGTCCATGGCTGCGCGCACCGTCCGTCCTGTGAAGAGAACATCGTCGACCAGGACAATATTCTTGTCCTCGATGGAAAAACCAATCTCGCGTTCCTGAACCACTGGCTTCGGTCCCAGGGTAGAAAGATCATCGCGATAGAACGTGATATCCAATGTTCCAACCGAAACATCGGAATCCTCGATGCGAGCAATGATTTTGCCCAGGCGCTCGGCAATCGGTACGCCACGACGGCGAATTCCGATCAGGCCCAAGCCCTCCACGCCGCCGTTTTTCTCGACGATTTCGTAAGCCAAACGCACCAGGGTGCGTTCAATCTCCGAAGCGGACATTAATTGTGCTTTCTGGTGGAGAGCGGTCTGGCGCGCTGAAGTTTGCGGATTCATCGTCGAAAGTGCCTCACGCATTTTTCTTGCTTGCCCTGTGATTGTAGGGCCTAAATCACTTTAGTGGCATTCCTGTTTATCCGCAAGGAGGCGATGAATTCAGACGCCAGTGGGTTTCTCCGAAGTCAAGCCTTCGGCAATCGCTTGTTTCAAATTGCTAAAGCCAACATTCTTAACGGTCACTGCACAGGTCAGAACACCAATATCGTTCTGCAAATCGCGTAGAGAAATCTTGTGCTGCTGGACCCATGCCCCTTCAACCGGCAAAATTCCAATCCCCTGATTTCTTCCCCCGGCCTTGGCTCGGTAGAGCGCAGTATCTGCCAATTCGATGGCCTCTTCTGCGCAAATGGCTTCATAGGCTCGACGGCTCCAGGGGAAAGGCGCCCAACCCACCGAACAAGTCTTCCGCACGTGAATGCCGTGCCCAAGGTCAAAAGGCTCGGCCGCCATTACATCCAGAATTCGATCGCAGAAAGCTGGCGTGCCAGAAGGATCTGCGGAACGCGACATGATCAGGAATTCTTCCCCACCCCAGCGGACCAGCACATCGGATTTACGTACGACCCTGCTTAGTCGCTCAGCCACCAATTGCAGCAGCCGATCGCCGGCGGGGTGACCGTGCAGATCATTGACTTCTTTGAAGAAATCCATATCGACCATAAGAAACACAAGGTCGCGATGATCCATCTTCCGGATATCACCGCCCCGCGCCCTCTCGTAGTTTCGCAACACTTGTCCAGATTCGGCTATCAGGATTTCTTCCAGATAGCGTCGGTTCCAAACGCCGGTAAGCGGGTCAGTGTAGGAAATCTCCTGCAGTTCTAGATTCTTGCGTTGTAGTTCCAGACTGTGCCAGCGTAGAGACTGTTCTTTGTTTTCCAATTCGTCTTTCAACTGGCACATCTCATCGAGATTTTGGCGAGACAGCCGCAGCAAGTGAAGCAGTTTGCGGTCCATCCAGTGCTGCTTGACGAACACTAGCGCGCCCATTAAAACCATCGCCGATGCAGTTAACCAGAGCCTGTAGGAGCGCACGTGGTGCGGAGCATGTCCTCCAAACTCCGCCCAAACCACCATAAGCGGCGTCGAGAATACCGCCAGCATGGCCAGCCTCGCGGTCCACATGCTGTGGCCGGGTGGGGGTTGCTGATCAGATGATGCGTCGGTGGAAAGCCCACGTGCCATGAAACCAATCGTCGCGAACCACGCCATGGCCGCGACTAGCGGAACGTCGTAAAGGCTGCCCGTGTAGTACCGATGAAGGTCAATGGCTACGCCAGCCAAAATTGAACTGACGCTGTAGAGCAATGTGGCCTTGAAGAACTGCCGGTAGATAACCCGCCACGATCCCTGAGTGCTCTTCCAAGCCAGGCCCACCCCGATAACCAGGACGACTTGTTCACAAGCGTAGAGTAGATCGAAGCTGCGTCCGTAGATAACTTCGTTGGGAGAAACATATTGCCACGGAATAACGATAAACAGATACAGATAGAGCCACCACGATAGCAGTAGAAAAAAATCGACGCTTGCGAGCCGGAGAGAGTGATCGTTTCTCCGAATGTGAGGTTGCACCGCCAACGCCGCCATCATCGGCACAACGTGCAGGAACAGGCCTACATCTGCGACAAACGGATTTGGCACTTCTTGGCGAAGGAAGACTTCAAAGTAGGTCCACAAAACCTGTGCGCAGAGCCACATTCCACAGCCCAACGCCATAAGTGCCCAGAAGACCTGAGCTTTTTTATCGGTGGTTCTTATATTGGAGAGGATGGACAGCGTTCCACCAAAAAGCAGAACGCACTGCATCAGGTCTCCGAAGGCTGTGAGTCCGACGCTGTGTGAGACTAGCAGTGTCACTAAAATGTGAACGCAAACCACCGCGCACCCAATTTCCGTCCACTTGCTTGGTTGTCGCACAGTGATCAATCCCACTTTAAGAGTGTATGTTCAGGCAGTGACATCGCCGCGTTACCAAGGTAATCTCACGGTTGAAGGCTACGTACTCTTCCGGAAACTATCCAATCGCAGCGGCGAATCGTTGGGCAAACCGGAAGACGTCGCGATAGGAGTTGTACAGTGGAACAGGAGCAACCCGAAAAGTATCCGGTTCTCGCCAATCGCCCACGATGCCTTCCTGCGTGAGTCGCTGACACAATGTCCGTCCGTTTTGCGGAATTCGGATAGAAAGTTGCGCACCTCGCCGATCGCTTTCTTGCGGCGTAACGATTAAAAAGCGCGAAGAGAATTTCTCACCCAGCAAAATCCGGTTCAACAAGAATTCCAGGTAGCTGGTTAACATCACGCTTTTAGCTCGCAAGCGTTCCATACCCGCCTCGTGGAATATTTGCATCGAAGCGCGCAAGGCCGCCAGACTGATAATCGAGGGATTGCTTAGCTGCCAGCCCTCGGCCCCGGACATCGCCTGAAACGTTGGTCCCATCGCCAACCTCGAGGGTTCGTCGTGACCCCACCATCCAGAAAACCGTTGCAAGTCAAAGGAGAGAGCGTGCCGCTCATGAACGAAACAACCAGCCGTGCATCCCGGACCGCCATTCAGATATTTGTAGCTGCACCAAACCGCGAAGTCCGGACCCCAATCGTGCAGCCTCAAATGCAGGTTGCCGGCCGCATGCGCCAGATCGAAGCCAACCGCGCAGCCCTTAGCATGACCTGCGTGCGTAATTCCTTCCATATCGAACGCTTGGCCCGTTGCATAGTTCACTCCACCCAGCAGGATCAACGCGATCTCATCCCCCGACCGCTCGATCAGCAAGTTGATTTCTTCATCCCGCAGACAAGACTCGCCCGCTCGCGGACTTAATTCAATCAGCGAGCTAGCAGGATCGTAGCCATGAAAAGCAATCTGCGACTTTACCGCGTACTGATCGGAAGGGAATGCCCCGCTTTCGACAACAATCTTATGTCGCGCGGGCGTCGGCCGGTAGAACGATACCATCATCAGGTGAAGGTTCACCGTGAGCGAATTCATCACGACCACTTCTATGGGCTTGGCCCCGACAACTGCAGCGGTTTGCTCCGTCAGCAGCCTGTGATAAGACATCCACGCATTCGCAGCCTGAAAGTGCCCTTCCACACCAAGCTCAGCCCAGTCTTTTAGCTCCTGCTCTATATATTCCGCAGCTGTTATGGGCTGAAGTCCCAGCGAGTGACCGCAGAGGTACACGCAATGTTCACCATTCGCGGTTTTAGGAAACAAGAAGCGATCTCTGTAATTGCGCAACGGATCGTCCTCATCCATCGCGATAGCGAAATCCTCAATCGAGCTGAACTCAGGATTCGTCACTGCTGGAACTCCAGCGGAGTTAGATCACGATGAATCAATCGCTCCGCTTTATTCCAGTCGAGATCCTCTATGCGATGTATGCTCTCGCTGAGTTCACTCAGTATTCGCTGTTGGACCGCACCTCGAGCTAGAGCGACCGAGTAGGGAATCCTGTGAAAGGTGACCATGGCATACTTCGGAATGAAGAGGTTTGGATACCGGGCCTCAAGCGCAAGTTCAACTTTCTTCGTAAACAGGAACTGCGAATCTGCAACCCGATCTCGCATTTCGGTAAAGTTTTCAATTGCCATATCTGCTATAGCATCTGTATTTACCTTGCGCTCTTTTTCGAATTCCGCGAATACTCTGGTCCAGTCTGCACCGTGCCGGTCGAGCAATTCGACCAAATATGAGCAATCTTCAAATCCACAGTTGATCCCTTGGCCAAAGAAGGGAACGATCGCGTGAGCTGCATCACCCAACAGCAGAGTTCTTCCGTGCATATGCCAGGGAGTGCATTTGATAGTGACCATCGCTCCCGTCGGATTGGCAGCATAATTGTCCGCGAGTTGGGGCATCAGTCCATAGGCGTCAGGAAATCGCGCCTGGAAGAAATGTATGACGTCCGTTTCGGTGTTGAGGCTGGCGAAGCTGTCTGCACCCTCGAATGGCAAAAACAGAATGCAAGCGAAGGTCCCATCTATATTTGGCAACGCAATTAGCATGTGGTTGCCCCGCGGCCAGATGTGAAGGGCGTTAGGCTCAAGAAGAGACTCTCCATTGGTACCGGCTGGAATCGTCAACTCTTTGTAACCGTAATCGAGATACTGCTGAGAAAAATTGAAGTGACTCAACTTGAGCATTTCCGTTCGCACAGCCGATGCTGCACCATCGCAGCCAATCAGAACCTTAGTGTTTCGGTTGATTTCTTCGCCCGTATCCTCGTTACGCACTTGGATTTCTTCGGTTTCTAAATCGTATCCGACGCAGCGCTGATGGAAATGAATGGTCGCACCCTGTTGTTCCGCGGCATTCATGAGCGCTATGTTCAGTTCCGCCCGCGAAATCGAGTGAATGACCTCTGCCTCATTCTTCCCATAAGGTTGGAACGTAAGCTCTCCGGCGATTGAGTGCATCATCCTGCCCTTCATGGGGATGGTGATGTCGCGCATCTTTTCCCAGAGGCCGGCCTGCTGCAATGCATGAATTCCTCGTGTCGATAGCGCAAGATTAATCGACCGTCCCGCACTGGTGCGCGTACGTCGCATATCCGAGCGTCGCTCATACATTTCGACAGAGAATCCCCGGCGCATCAGGAGAATGGCCAGGAGAGGTCCATTCAAGCCCGCGCCGATTAGCGTTACTTTTTCAGATATGGCTTTCATTCCAGAAGAAACGACCGTATATTTGCTGAGCGTAGGAGCGCAGCAATACGTTACTCCGTCAACAATGTCCTGGCTTCCCATAACTCCGGGAAAAATTTCTTGTCGAGAGTCAACTTCAAGTAAGACGATCCCGAGCTTCCGCCAGTTCCCATGCGGATACCGATAATACGCTCGACCAACTGAATGTGCCGCAGGCGCCAGCTCACCACCAATTCATCAAACTCGGTAAGACGTTCGCAGACGTCGATCCAGTCTCGATGATGACGCTCATCCTGATAAAGTGCATGGACTGCGCGTGCGCGAGCATCGAACCGCTCTTTTTCGGTTGCGCTCTGATTGAGGGCCGGGAGTTTGCCCATAGCCTGCAACGCCCCAAAGAATACGTCGCGCAGCGAGGGCTCTTCCAATCGGCGCTTCAGACTCGCATAGGCCTCCGGAGTGGGACGGTGGTAACGCAGCATTTTCTCGTCTTTTAGGCCGCACAGAAATTCGATCTCTCGAAATTGCTCCGACTGGAATCCGCTGGCAGGTTCCAGCAGACCGCGAAAGGCAAGAAAATGCGTCGGCAGCATCGTTTCCAAAATCGTGAACTGCTCCACCAGCACTCGAGTAATTTCTGTACACCGCCGCAACAGCCGTGCCGCTTCATAAACCTCATCATGCGATTGCGGAGCTGCACCAGCTCTTTGCAAGTTTGCGACTACCGCATCAAGATCGTGCAACAATTCCTTGAACCACAACTCGTAAGTCTGATGCACGATGATGAATAACAACTCGTCGTGGTGCGGCGGCGAAGACTTTGGCTGCTGCAACTCAAGCAGTTCTGGAACCTTCAGATACGAGCTGTAGGTGAGCTGTTCGGGCTCTGGAGCTACGGGGCTGAGCTCGACTGAAGCGACTGATCGCTGGCTGTCGTCCGTTTCCGGCGATTCAGCTCCAAGTTTCAAGAACTCAGTTGCGTTTCCACCCAGAAGTTTGGCCTTAGTATGTTGCGGCAAATTGCTTTGGCGGATCAGCGCTCCTACTCTTTCTTCGCCCAGAGGAAAAGGATAATCCGATCCCAGAAGCACTCGATCCGCTCCCATCGTTCCTACCAGAAATTGCAACGTGCGCTGGTCGAACACTGCGGAGTCTGTGGAGAAGCGGTTGAGATAGTAGCTGGGCGGATGTTCGCAATCACCTCGCGCAACCGGATGATGATGCCAGGCATTCTCCAGGCGCCCCAGCAGGAATGCAAAACTTCCGCCGCCATGCGCAAAACATATGCGGAGCGAACGGGGCAGGCGATCAAATGCACCACTCAAAATCAGGGCGACTACCGACAATTGTGTTTCTGCCGGCATGCCGACGGTCCACGGCATCATGTATTTCGGCATCCGCTCTTGCCCCAGCATTTCCCAAGGATGCACGAGGACGGCCGCGCCTTCATCCGCGCAATGGTGCAGAAAAGTCACAATGCCGGCGTCATCCAGATTTTTGCTTCCTACATGGTTGCCGATTTGTACGCCTAGATGCCCGGCCTTCATGCAGCGGCTGAGTTCCTTGCAAGATGCGTCAACGTCTTGCAGCGGCACTTGGCAAAACGATTTCAGCCGGCCTTTTCCACGCCTGCAAAGTTCGAGCGCCGCATCGTTGAAAAGTTGGGCACAATCGAGCGCATGCTCGACCGGACGGTCATAAGCAAACAGTACCGGCGTGGCCGAGATCACCTGCAAATCAATGCTGTCGCGATCCATTTCACGGAGCCGAACTTCCGGATCCCAACATGCCGAATAAATGTGGCGGAAGAATCGATCTCCAACCATGATGTCGGCCTTCCCCGGCTCCGTATGTTTGATCCACGGCCAGTTCGGCGTGCCATACCGCGCCGCGAGATCAGGCCATGAACCGGGGAAGAAATGATTATGGATGTCGATGACTTGCATATTTCATTTGCCGGGATGAACTGTGCCGCAATGCTTGCATTTGCGCCTGCTCTCGTTGCCATAGAACTGTTCAAACACAGGCGGGAGATCCTTTACGATGCTTTTCAGTTTTAACTCCGCGCGATAAACCAACTGATGGCAGTTCGGACAATACCACTCGAAAGCATCGAGTGAGTCTTCAGGACGCGGTACCTCAATGACGACTCCGATGGTTTCAGCCGGCCGTTGCGGCGAGTGGCGCATGTGCTTGGGTAAAAGAAAAATCTCACCTTCTTTGATGGATATCTCGAGCGGTGGCTTGCCCGGCGTTTCCATGACGCGAAGAACAATGTTGCCCTTCAACTGATAAAAGAATTCTTCAGTCGGATCGTCATGGTAGTCGCGGCGTTGATTGGGGCCACCAACAACCGTCACCATCATCTCGCCATCTTCCCACACTTGAGCGTTGCCGACCGGGGGCTTGAGTTTCCCCTCGTTCTGTTCGATCCAAGCTTGGAAGTTGAAAGCCTTCAGATTCTTGATGGACGCCATCGTCTCTCCTATTCCAAAGGCTTGTAAGCCGTCGCTTTGATCTCAATCAGCAAGTGCGGATGCGGCAGTTGATGCACGGCTACGGTCGTTCTTGCCGGACCGTCGTATCCGAAGAACTCGCCGTACACTTCGTTGTAGCCCTCAAAATCATTCATGTTTACCAGGTACGTGGAAAGTTCGACTACATCTGTTAGCCGCGCTCCCGCGCTCTGCAGAATATCGCGCACGCTCTCGATTACCGCTCGGGTTTGTTCGCGGATATCAAGCCTTGTGGCGCCGAGTGGATCAATGTCAGCTCCAGCGATGGTATTGTCGGCGCGGCGTGCGCTGGTTCCGGAAACGAACAGGAAGTCACCAGCGCGCTTAATATGAGGATATTTTCCGCGCGGTGTCGCTTTCCCTGCAACTACCTTGCTCTCGATTGTGCCCATACTCTCAGAGTCGGATGCAGATATTGTTCAGCTCGGAATAAAAATTCAGCGAATGAACTCCGCCTTCGCGGCCAATTCCAGAAAGGCCCACTCCACCGAATGGAGTTCGCAGATCGCGGAGGAACCAGCAGTTTACCCAGGAGATGCCCACATTCATCTGTTGCGCTACGCGATGTCCGCGCTTTAAGTTGCTAGTCCATATTGACGCTGCCAGCCCGTATTTAGTATCGTTCGCCATCGCGACAGCTTCCTCTTCCGAATCGAATGGCGCGACATGACACACCGGCCCAAATATCTCCTCCTTCACGCATCGCGCCGATTCCGCCAGCCCAGTATAGACGGTCGGTTGCACGTAGAAGCCGTCGTTTCGGGTGTCGTCAAATTTCGGAATGCCTCCCCCCGTGACTACCGTCGCCCCTTCTTCTTTGGCCAATTGGTAATAGGAGAGAACCTTCTCTCGATGTCGCGCCGAGATGAGCGGTCCGAAATTGGTCTTCGCGTCGGTGGGCCAGCCAGCATCCAGGCTTTCCGCTTTTTCTTTAAGAGCGTCCACTACCTTATCGAAAATATTGCGCTCGGCATAAATACGTTCCGCACACAAACAGACTTGTCCGCTATTGATAAATACGGCGTCGGATAGACCGCTGATGGCTTCTTCGAAATTGCAATCCGCGAATACGATAGCCGCATTCTTTCCGCCCAGTTCAAACGAAACCGGCTTGACCGTGGGGGCCACAGCTTTCATGATGGCCGCTCCGGTTCTGGATTCGCCAGTGAATGTGATCGCGTCCACTTCTGGATGCCGGGTTAAGAATTCTCCCGCAGATCCCGGCCCGAAGCCGTGCACGACGTTATAGACGCCGTTCTGGATTCCCGCGTCTTGCATCGCTTCGGCGAGGAGCGTAGCCGTGGCCGGAGTTTCTTCCGAAGGTTTGACCACCACCGCGTTCCCACATGCCAATGCAGGCGCCACTTTCCAAGTCAGCAAAAGAAGAGGCAGATTCCACGGAGTGATAATGCCTACTACGCCCAACGGCTTGCGCAGTGCGTAATTCAAAGCGCCTGTCCCGTCTGGAGTTTCGGTTTGATATGTTTCCATTCCAGACATCTTTATGAGGTCGGCGAAGACTCGAAAATTCGCTGCGGCGCGAGGAACGTCGAGCTTAGCGGCCAGAGAGATTGGCTTGCCTGTGTCCGCGACTTCAGCCTGCACGAAGCAGTCAAACCGCTTCTCGATTGCGTCCGCTACTTTGTGCAGCCGCGCGGCTCGCTCGCGTACTCCGAGTTGTCCCCATTCCATGGAAAGAGAGCGCCCGGCGGCGTTGACCGCTTCATCCACCTGCTTCTCCGTTGCTTCGCTGACCTGCGCGATCACGGTTCCATCCGCTGGATTCACATCATCGAACTCGTGCTTTCCAGGCACGAAACGGCCATCAATATAATTCTGGATTAATTCCACGATATCCTCAGGCAGGTCTCCGCAATCGTAGCAGGCTGGCAGGAAACGGGGCAATCTCTGGGCGGGTTATCTTAGCCCGGTCGCTCGTCCAAATATCGACTCAGCGAATCTTGCCAGGAAGGCATTGCTATTCCCAACTTCTCCAGACTACAAGGGGACAGCACCGAGTAGGGAGGTCGCGGTGCCGGGCGGGCCATCCGTTCGCTACTCGTCGGCCTCACGTCTGCGGTCAAGCCTGCACTTCGCACGATCTGCTGCGCGAATTCAAACCAGGAGCAGCTGCCCGCATTGGTTGCATGGACAATTCCTTCCGCACTTTTTCGGCACAAAGAAACAATACAACGCGCTAAATCGACCACATAGGTGGGACAACCACGTTGGTCGTTGACCACGTCAAGCGACGGACGGCTTGCCGCCAGCTGTAATATGGTATCGGGGAAGCATTTCCCGCCGACTCCGAAGAGCCAAGACGTTCGAACGATGCAGCAATCTGGAATCAGCTCTAGCAATCTGATCTCCGCCTCCGCTTTGGTCCGCCCGTAAACGCTCTGCGGATTTCGTGGATCGCTCGTCTCGTACGGCGTTGTTTTCTTGCCGTCGAAAACGTAGTCCGAACTCAGGAATAGGAGTCGTGCGCCCATTTCTCTTGCCGCAAGGGTCACGTTGACGGCGCCATCGCGATTGACCGCAAAGGCAAGCTCCGAATTGCTCTCGCATCCATCCACATCGGTATACGCTGCGCACAACACGATCCACTCCGGACGAGTTTCCCGTACAACTTGGAGAACACGATCAGCGTCACGAATATCGGCGTCGCGCGAGCTCACGCCCGTGACGGCATCTTGGTTCCACTCGCGCATGAGCGCCTTACCCAGAAGTCCGGATGCACCAAAGAGAGTGACTCGCATGGGGAATTTATTCGAAAGTTTCGGCGTCGGCCAATCGCACGCCTTGCTGGTCTTTTGCCGATACGATTGGCTCGCCATTCATCGGCCACTCGATGTTAACTTGAGGGTCGTTCCAGGCGAGCGTGCGCTCGTACTCAGGCGCGTAAAAGTCAGTCGCCTTGTAAAGTACGTGCGCCTTCTCCGAAAGAGCTAAGAATCCGTGAGCGAAACCGACCGGAATCCAAAACGTTCGATTATTCTCCCCCGACAGTCGCACACTCTCCCAGCGCCCGAAGGTGGAGGAACTGCGGCGCAAGTCGACGGCAACGTCCAGGATCTCTCCCTCTACGACTCGCACAAGTTTTCCTTGTGGATGCTTCACCTGATAGTGCAGCCCTCGCAGAACATTGCGCGAAGAGCAGGAATGATTATCCTGCACAAAATTATCAACGATTCCGGCTTCCGCCATGATCCGCTGGTTATAGCTCTCAAAGAAAAACCCGCGCTCATCACGGAACACGGGAGGCTCCAAGATGAAAGCGCCGGAAAGCGAGGTAGGAATTTTCGTGATTCCGCCGCTCATGGATCGGATCGCCGGAGTTACATTCATCAGAATACCTTCTCTCGCAGCAGTTGTAGCAGGTAAGCGCCGTAGCTATTATTCTTCATGGAAGTGCCACTTCTCTGAACCTGATCCGCGGTGATGTAGCCGGAGCGCAGGGCAATCTCTTCGGGGCAAGCCACCATGAGGCCTTGCCTTTTTTCTATGGCCTGGATGTAGAGCGATGCCTCCATCAGCGATTCATGAGTGCCGGTGTCCAGCCAGGCCATACCGCGTCCCATGACTACGACCTCGAGCTGGCCGCGTTCCATGTAAACTCGATTCACGTCGGTAATCTCCAACTCGCCTCGCGCGCTGGGCTTTAGCGACTTGGCAATCTGAATTACTTGGTTGTCATAAAAATAGAGCCCAGTCACCGCGTATCTCGATTTCGGCTGCTGCGGCTTCTCTTCAATGCTGAGCGCGCGTCCGGATCCATCGAATTCCACGACTCCATAGCGCTCGGGATCATGCACGGGATAGGCGAATACCCGCGCACCCTGGCTCTTACTCGCAGCGTCTCGCAAATCCTTCGCCAGGTCATGCCCATAAAAAATATTGTCTCCCAATACCAGGGCACAAGCCTTATTACCGATGAAAGTTTCACCGACCAGGAAAGCCTGCGCGATTCCTTCGGGCTTCGGTTGCACTTTATATTGCAAGTGGATTCCAAACTGACCACCGTCTCCCAAAAGTGCCTGAAACTTCGGCACATCGTCGGGCGTGGTGATAAGAAGAATATCGCGTATGCCCGCCAGCATCAGCGTGCAAAGCGGGTAATAAATCATCGGTTTGTTGTAAACCGGTAGCAGGCTTTTTCCCATAGCATGCGTGATGGGATACAGACGTGTTCCCGAGCCACCGGCCAGAATGATTCCCTGATACATTGTGCTGCTTACGAATTGCGTCATGAGGCTGATCAGTTCGCGTTTTCGATTTCAAGATGCGTAATGCGTTTCAATCCATTGCCGGTAGCTTCCACTGGTGACATTGCGGACCCATTCTTCATTATCCAAATACCATTTCACGGTTTTGCGAATTCCTGTTTCGAATGTTTCCCGGGGACGCCAGCCAAGATGACGCTCAAGCTTACTTGCATTCATGGCATAACGGCGGTCGTGGCCGGGGCGATCCTTAACAAACGTAATCAAACTGCGGCGGGAAGCCCCACCGTTGCCGGCCAGTTCGTCCACAATGTCGCAGATTGTTTCGACGATGTCGATGTTGCGCTTCTCATTCCAGCCGCCTACGTTGTAGGTCTCTGCGGCACGCCCGTGACGCAGTACTGTGGCGATGGCTTCGCAGTGATCCTCGACGTAAAGCCAGTCGCGGACGTTCTGACCATCGCCGTACACGGGAAGTGGTTTGCCCTTGAGGGCATTCAGAATGATGAGCGGTATTAATTTTTCCGGAAATTGAAATGGTCCATAGTTGTTCGAGCAATTTGTAGTAAGCATGGGCAATCCGTAAGTGTGGTGATATGCCCGCACCAGATGGTCCGAAGCGGCCTTGGATGCTGCATACGGACTATTCGGAGCGTACGGAGTACTTTCAGAAAAAGGAGGATCCGCCGGTGCAAGAGAGCCATAAACCTCATCAGTGGAAACGTGCAGGAAACGGAAGCTGGTTTTTTCGAGCGCGCCCAGATTACACCAATAGCTGCGCACTTCTTCCAGTAGAGCGAAGGTGCCGTCAATATTCGTACGGATAAAGTCTTCCGGCCCTCTGATAGACCGATCTACGTGGCTCTCGGCGGCAAAATGCACGATGGCTCGCGGCTTGCACCGCTCCAGCAGGCTCGCCACTAGAGTGCGATCCGCAATATCACCATGGATAAACTCGTATCGCTTATCGTCCGCAACCTTTGCCAGGTTGTGAGGGTTTCCGGCGTAGGTGAGCTTGTCCAGGTTCACAACGGATGCTGAATCCTGTTCGATCCACCGCAAAATAAAATTGGAGCCGATAAACCCTGCCCCGCCGGTCACGAGGATCGTATTGTTCATAAGAGAGATAATGCCATACCGCGTCGCTGCCGCGGCTTGTATTCAGAATGCGAAAATGAACGGCAATTGTAAAACAAAAAGGACGGGAATCGTCCCGTCCTCATGAAGTGCACTAATTTAGACCGAGTTTCGCGCCGCTGGCGCGATCAAAAACTTCATCCGACTCTCCTGGCGGTTGATGGACCAAGGGCGCCTAGTCCTGCGCTTGGCTTCTTCGCTGTTGACTTGGCCGGGCTGGACCAGCCCATCATCTCGAGGTACGTCTGTTCCACTCGTTTGGTAACCTCACTCCACTGATATTCTTCGTGAATGCGCCCTTTCGCCGCTGCTCCCGCAGCTTCTCGCACTGCGGGATTCGCGATTAGAAATCGCAAGCGTTCCGCTAAGTCGCCGATATCACCCCTTCGGAATGTAAAGCCCGCAGCTTCCACGGCCTCACGGTTTTCTGGAATATCGCTAGCGAGCACACACAAGCCGGCGCCCATCGCATCGAGCAAGGCAAGAGATAGACCTTCCAGATCGGACGGCAAGACGAACAACATAGCATTCGTCAACAACTCATCGAGCGTTTCGCCTGATACCCAGTCCAGTATTTTTATTCGCTCGCTAGTATGGGTGTTGAGCTCACGCGAGTACTCGTTGCAAAAACTCGATGCCCCGGCTAGCACCAGTTTTATGTCCGTATCTAAACGTTCATATGCCTCTAGTAAAAGATGGCAGCCTTTTTCTGGTGAGAATCTTCCCAGGAAAAGAATGTAGCGTAGGGGCTCCAGTCCCCACTCTAGAATCCGGTCAGGCGCGCGCCGCTCCCGCAGCAATCCGCCATTCGGCACATAACAGGTTTCCGCACGGTAGCGATTCCAGTAATGCTCACGCAACGTGCGCGAGACGACCATCGTGTGGTTCGGCAAACTGACCGCTGCGTACTCTCCGATCCGGAGCACAGCCGAGGCTAGGCGGCCCCATTTCTTGCGCTGCCAATCCAGGCCTTGCACAGTAACGACTGTTTTTTTGCCGGCAAGGCGCGGAATAAACGAAAACAATGCGGGACCCAAGGCATGGTAGTGCACTATATCGCAGGGCTGTAACAGTACGTGGAGCGTACTAAGAAAAGTGTGCACCAGTGTTTCGAAATGTTTGGACCGGAACGTGGGTAGCCGCACCACTCGGATGCCATTGTGTTCCGCTACTGGAGGTGTGAAATAGTTCCGGCAGTAGGCTGTAACCAGATGGCCCATGGCCACTAGCTGCTTTCCGGCTTCTTCGTAGTAAGTTTCGATGCCGCTATATTTCGAAATCACACCGCGGCCGCCGATGAATGCGATGCGTAGCGTGGGTTTGGGTAACTCACTTGTCGGCATCGAGCTCACTTGCGGTACTTGGACTAACGCGAGGCGGTGAAGTGGAATGAAACCACTTCTCACGGATCGAGCGGCAGCCGTTTCCGTGGCAGCAAAAGCCATTCTCTGGCTTGGAGTCTTAAAGCCCTGGGAGGTCTGCTTGGAGGCGTTAGCCAGCCGTTCATACAAGCGGATCAAACCTGCGTAATGCGCTTCCGGGGTATAGTCTCGCTGCAGCATGTCTCGCCCCGCCAATCCCATTGCGCTTGCCAGCTTCGGTCGCGAGCTCAGAAACGTGAGCGCCGCGACCAGCTGAGGCACGTCGCCGGTTCTATAAAGCAGTCCGGTTTTGCCCTCGTGTATCAGTTCGCGTCGCGAACCGAGGTCGGACGCAACCACGGCTCGTCCGTGCGCGTAAGATTCGAGTATGGTCTTACCGAAAGTTTCATATGCATGCGACGGGAGTGCTGTAAAACGCGAGCTCGCAATTATGAAATCGAGTTTTTCTCCTTTCACGTGACCGACAAACTTCACGTTAGCCAGTTCCAATTTTTCAGTTAGCTGCTCCAATTCGCGGCGCTGCGGTCCGTCCCCAGCTACAATCAGAGGGAGGTGGGGCAGTTGCTGCATCGCATGAAGTAAATCGGCGACACCTTTTTCCTTCGACAACCGGCCAAAATAAAGCAGCGGCGCGTTCTCTGCATTGCGCTCACTTACCTGGTGGATCGGCTGGAAGTGTGGAAGAACCTCGAACTTTGCCGGATCCCATCCGTGTTCGACAAACTTGTCGCGTACAAATCGGCTGGGGGCCAGAAAGCAATTCACGCATTGGCGGTAGGTGCCGAGTTTCTTGTGGACGTAAGCCTCCGCCACTAAAGTCATCCGCGCCGCTGATCCGGAATAGCATTTCTCTTTCAGCATGTGCCAGTACGCTTCGCCTTTACAGGCCTCACAAGCCTCTCCGCGCGAAACGAGGTTGTAGTTAGGGCATAAGACTTTGAAGTCGTTCAGGTGATATACAACGGGAATCTTCTGGGTCTTCAGTTCCCACAGAATTGACGGCGAGAGGTGATGATAGATGTTGCGCACATGGGCTACGTCCGGCCGAAATTCGGCGATCATCGCTCGGATTTTTCGTCGCGCCTCAATTGAATAAATCGCCTGGGCCGCCAGCCGTGCTTTATGGAGCAGGCCTTTCTGGTTCTTGAAATCCTTGTGTGGCACGAAATAGTGATCATAGGGAGTTGCCTGGCCGCGCGGGTCGGCCATAGAAAATAGCGCGACTGAGTGTCCGTTTGAGCGCATGAGCTCCATGGCTTCGAAGATATATGCCTCAGTTCCGCTGAAAGGGTAGTTGTATTTATTGCAATAGAGGATCCGCATGGGGAGAACTCCGAGGGGGCTGAATTGAGCGCAGAAACGCGTCGGCAAATCGGGTTAGATTCTTCTGGCGGTTGAAATTGTGGAGAACGTGAACTCGAGCGGCATGGGAAATCCAGTAAAGCGGGGCTCCTGAAGGTTGATGCTCGAACGGCATCAAAGCTCGAAGAAAAAGAATTCTACGCAGGAAATCTTCGAGATCCCCAGGTTTATAGAGAAATCCCGTTTTTCCAGGAATCACCAGCTCAGGGATGCCCGTAATCGCTGGCGCAAGCACAATCCTGCCCCTTACCATTGCTTCCATCAGAACCAGTGGAATGCCCTCGCTGAGGCTGGTGAGAACGACCACTTCCGCATCCCTGTAGAGTGCTTCCATCTCCTCCCGCGCCACGTGACCAAGCAGGGTGACGTGTCCTTGCAATCGATAACTTCTGATTAGCAATTCGAGACGCTGCCTTTCGGGGCCTTCCCCGGCGATAGCACATTTAAAGTCGAGTCCGGAATCGCGCAGTCGAGCGCACGCGTGGAGTAGGAATGCGTGACCTTTGACTGCATGCAGTCGGCCTACGGCAAGCAACCTGAGACTGTTCTGCGGGCGGGGAGCAATTCTCTGCGATAACTCTATGGCCGGTAGCGTATCGACTCCCAGCCGCGACACTATAACTTTCTTCGGATCAATCGCCGGGAAATGGTCGAAAATATAACGGCGGTTGTAGTCAGAGATGGTGAGGCAGGAGCGACAATACTTCAGCTTCGTGTCCAGATAGGCACCATGCAGCAGCAGGTCCGAACCGTGCAGTGTAAGGCTGAAACTTATTCCCAACAAACGCGCGGCCACCATGGCAATCCACGAGCCGAAATAGCCATGATGCACGTGAATGTGATCCACTTCGCGTTTTTGCAACGAGACGGCGTAATAGGCCCCAAGCCAGGTATGCAGTAAAGCTCTTAATCGAAGACTCGGACTTTCTTTCCCGAGAAAAAGTATCCGTACCAACAGGATTGAAACCTGTTGCCAATGAGTCGCGGTGAAAAAGAAAGATCGCAGTAGAGTTGGCATGCGAACCGGCTGAAGACATAGAATTGGCGATCCCAAGACCCCATTTGAAGATGAGCCTTGCGCCTTATCCGGTCGTCGCACGCTCCCCGGAATGACCTTCACCCCCCGCCGCTGCAGTTCCTGAATTTCTTCGCTCACATAGGGCTCAACCGAAGCCGGAAATAGATTTGCGAGATAAGCGACCGTGAGCACAACGCAGAGACTGCAAAATTAGAATGAGCCGAATTCAGGCTGCGGAACTACACACCCTTAAGACGAGGGATTGGTTCGCAATCTAAGTTTGCCTTAGCGCGGCGCTGCTGCGCTGCCAGCATTCCCGCCAAAACAAATAGAAGACCGTTTACAAACTGATAGTTCATGACCACAACAAAAGCGTTTGCGAAATAAACACCTAGCAAAACCGGCCACATGGCGTGAAACTGACGGTTCAATAGACGGTTGCATTCGTCGTGCGGAACCGTGCCCCGACCTAACCTGAAAAGCTCCCATATCAGCCATATATAAAGCGCCAGCCCGAGGACGCCATGTTCCACCAACAATTCGAGATAAGTATTGTGCGGATACAGTTCCTTTTCCTTGTAACCGCTCACGTGCCGGGCCAGTTCCGTGGGCATTTGGTTTACTCCCCAACCGGCGAAGGGCCTTTCAAGAAACATTTGCCAACCGCCGGTGTATACGGCTTCCCGGAAGTCCAGCGGGCCAGATTCATGCAATCGATCCATGAGGGCGCGCCGCTGATCGTCGAAACTCAAAGTGACAAGCAAAGCTAGCGCCCCCATTAGCGCTACTGCGATGGAGACTCGACGAAGTCGTCTATTATGTGAGCGAAAAATCAGCACGCCTACACTGACGACAAAGCAAAGCCATACTGCCCGCGTCATAGTTGCAAGAATTGCAAGCGGAAGGGAAGCCAACAAGATGGCGGCCTTGAGTCCTCTTATTCTCCCGCGCAGAATTGCGTGCAGCGCAAGCAGACCGAGCAGATTCAGAGAAACGCCATTAGCCACAGCTTGCAGCAGTGGTCCGCGCGCCCGGTCGGCATGATAGCCCAGGCTCTCATCCAGGATGAAGCGGGGAAAAATAAATGCCTTCGCGCCCACCAGAAACGCGATCGAGGTAAAGCAAAGGTACGCGAGCAATGCCAAGGCGAAGAGTTCGAAAAGTTCGAGCCGCCGCTGATCTCGAAATAGAAGCACTGATAGATGAAAGAGCGTGAACGGCACAATAAACTTCGCCGCCAGCAGCGACCACGTGCCGTTATCGAAAGGCTGACCGATGACGCTGGTAACCGCCAGCAATGTCAGCCCGATCATCGGCCATGACGCCCGTTCGATCGTCCAAAACCGCTGTCTTATAACTAACGCCTTCCCGACCACTGCCACTACTAGGAGCGCGAAGACGACTCGATCGATTTCGTAAAAGGGAACGTCAGGAGGCCGCAACAACATAGCGGTCAAGGCCGCCATCAGGAGCGCCATGGGCATTACGATCAGTGCCTGCAGTGGGCGCAAAGCCAATTCAAATGCTCCCAAGACTGCATTTATCGGCCATTCCGCCGACGACTCTGTTCTCGTTGAGAACCGCGACATCATTCACCACTTCCGCGCAGGACAGCCGCCGCCGTCCTTAGCAAAATGGATAGGTCCATTCTCAAGCTCCAGCGGCGGATGTATTCGATATCGAGCTTCAATCCATTCTGAAAAGACGGATCCTGTCTTGCCGTGACTTGCCAGAGCCCTGTAATCCCCGGCGTGACGTCCAACCTCGGCAAATCCGCAATCCCATACTTTGAAACGTCATCTAGCGGATGTGGCCGCGGTCCAACCATACTCATGTCACCCCTGAGCACATTCCAAAGTTGCGGAAGTTCGTCCAGACTGTAGCGGCGAAGCAATCGTCCAACACGCGTGATTCGTGGATCGTCCGTCATCTTGAAAAACGGGCCTGATCTCTGATTTTGTTCGCGCAAACTTTCCTTGAGCTTGTCCGCGTCCCTAACCATAGTGCGGAATTTGTAACAAGGAAACGGTTTGCGCTTGCGCCCCGCCCGAGGAGCTTTATAAAGGATTGGCCCGGACGACTCCAATTTGATCAGAACCGCGATCAGAAACAGTGCAGGTGCCAGAACGATAAGCGCGGTTGCAGCGGCGGCCACGTCGATCGCACGTTTCAAAAGTAGTCCAGCTACGGGCACCTTTTCTTCATGCAGAGAAATTAATGGAATGTTTCCCAGGCTTTCTAATTTCCCGTCCGGCTCACAACCAAAGAGCTGTGGTGCTATTTTTAAATCCAAACGGAGTAGCCGGGCAGAATGCAGCATGCGCAGCATGACTTCCTGATCTTGCGGTAGGGCCAGAATCACTTCGTCCACAAATCCCGACCGCGCCAGTTCCGTCAGGTCGCTCGTGCGTCCGATAATGCCATTTCCTAATGGTCTCCTGTCGTCTAGAAATCCGTAGACGGAACGGTCCATGCCCGGATGCTCTGCAACGTGTTTCGCTATTCTTCGCCCGACAGTACCCGCCCCCACGATAAGCACGTTGCGGACGCCTCGGGCCGACTGCAGGCTGCTCTGGTAGCTATCTCGTTTCGCCCATTTCCAAGCCGAAAGTAAGGTGAAGTGCAACACCCCGGCACTCCAAACCGCAATCTCGGCCGGTCCTCTACAGCCTTGCAGGTGCAGCGCCGCGCTTAACACCAGCGTTCCCCAGAAGATCGTCTTGCCCAATACCTGCACTTGCTGGCGTAAATCTGTGTTTGCGGTTGGCAGCCTGCTTGGAGAGTTCAACCGGTTAATTAACACGCCATGCAGTAACGCGATGCCAATGACAGTGTGCGAAACAGGCCAGACAGGAAACAGGCTAGCAAACAGGGGCGCGCCCGGAAAAGCTATGCGAAGCCGTAGGCAGATTTGTGCGATGAGAGCCCAGGCGACCGTAACAATTGCATAGTCTGGTAGAGTCGACCATAGGCAGTTCGCGGCGGCTGCCCCTTCTATGCCCGGGAATCGGCGAACCGACAAACGCCCAGAATCTTTCGCTCCTGCGAAAGGGAGTAACGTGGCGGCATCGCGGAAGAATATTTTCGTGCCTGTGCTCCGCCGCGCCTTTTTCTCGCTGACCGAGGGGCCTGCACCTGGGATTAACCGCGCGGCCCAGTCGGCTCCCATCGGTTTCTGCTGCCGCGAATGTAGAGGAAGAGAAGACACGTCAGATCATCTCCAGCTCATACCCCTCGATATCAATGGCCAGCGAGCGCTGAATCGATTGAATCGAGATCACTAGCTTGCGTGTTTCGTTACGTTCCATTATTCCTTCCAAACCGTGGAGGCAGCCCCCGCGGATCCGAACGCGTTGCCCCACAGGAACGAACGGATGAAGAGAGAAGAGTCCCTTTTGCTGTAGCAGCAGTTGCAAGTGTTCGATCTGTTTTGGCGGCACGGCAACTACGATCCCGCCAAAACTTACGAAACGGATCAGTCCAGCAGTCCGCAAAACGGTTTGCCATGAATCTCGCGACCGATCGAGGAACACGAACGCGTACCCCGGGAAAAGAGGAACTGTTACTACTTTTTGTCGGTCACTCCACCTGTGATGTTCGGTCAACAGCGGAAGGAAAACCTTAAAGCCCTGCTGATCGAGTTGTGCGAAGACCTTTTTCTCGAAACGATACCGCGTCTCGATGGCAAACCATTGCGGTGAAGTGCCTGCTGCAACCACTTGCGGCGACGAGTTCATTCCGCAGCTAATGGCATTAGCCGCGCCATAGCTACCGCCCACTGAGCCCCACTAACATTTCGTCCTCATTTTGCACTGCACTCAGGTGCAAGCCTATTCGTGCTTGAGCAACACCACCGTCTACAGATGGCGATAAATTCGCTCGGGAATTGGAAACGTTCTCTGTGTCAGCACCGTTCCCAGCATTCGACACTGCGCTGCATCCAGTGTTTCCTTGGCCTTCCGCGCGGCTGCGCGCCGCGTCCTCCGAGCATCGAGCACTAGAATGATGCCATCCGTCAGTTGTCCCAACAATGCGGCTTCACTCCATGTTCCAGCAGCGGGGCCTTGGATGACAACAAACTCGAACTCGTTTCGCAACGCTTCCACCAAGCGAAGCCAGTGCAATCCCGTTCCAGATCCGTGGTTGAATTCTCCGGTCACGCCTTTTGGCACGCGCCAAAGATTGACTGCGATTCGGGCGGAACGTGACTTGATCGAGGCACTGCCAGGAGAAGAAGGGTGAATGCACGTCTCCTCTACAGCTCGATGTTCCACGTCGACGACGGCAACGTGCTCCGCTGTCTGCTGCGCCAGAGCCCTCGCCACCTGGTCGCAAATGCTGACCACATCGATGTTCCGTTCCACGGCGCTGAAGACGACCTGTCTTGCGGGTCGGTCGCCATTAGCAAAGAACACACGGCGAACCAAGCACAGAATTTGCTCGCGGGCGAAATCCTCAGGATTCCACCCATTGACTGCGCAATCGGACCTCGGCGCTGGCAACGCAGATTCATGCGTCGACGACCTTATCGGCTCGGTTCCTTGCACAACGGTTGCATTGGCACTCATCGCATTCCCTTCATGCTGATAGCCTCCGTCCAGTTCCTTGCGGCAATGAGGCTAATACCGGTAATTCCAAACACGTGAAAGCTTCCTCTGGCGTGCGCAGTGCCGGGTCGAGATAGTCTGCGGCAAATGCTGCGCCTGCGCCCGAAGCCACAGCCGCGAAGATACCTGCCAGCACGACGCCTGTCTGCGGCCAAACAGGCAGCGCCGGTACGACCGGCTGCTCGGCAATGGCTACATTCACGATGCCGTCTTCGTCCAACGCATCGCCCATCCTTGCCTCTTCGCGTTTCTTCACATAGAGCAGATAGTTCTCCTGCGCCGCCTTCTCGCTGCTCATCAGATCATCCTGGGTAATGGCGTCCTCGCCCAACTGCCGCGCCTGGTTGCGGTATTCGGTCAGCTGAGCGCCGGCCGTAATCTCTCGTGCTTGTAGCCCTTTCATATCAACCCGGGCTCTCTGCGCTTCCGCTTGGGCCCATTCGTAGCGGGCATTCTGGTCGGTGGTTTCGTCGCGAAGCGGAGTCAGCGTCTGGGAAGCAATCGTGGACTCCGCCTGCCGGATTTGCTGCTCTGCTTCCTGCACTAGACGGTGGCTCGGCTCGAATTTGGTGAGCAGCTGGATCTTCTTTAACTGCAAGTCCAGCAAGCTCGCCTTCAAAGCCCGCAACAGTTCCGGATTATCGGCGGTGCGGACCTGTGTGGTGGCTCGCTGCGGTAACTCCGCGACCTCGGCCTCAAGCTCCCGCGCGCGATGCTCCGTCTCAGCAAGTTGCAGTTCGGTCTGTCCGTAACTCCCCTCTGCCGCGTCCAGCCTTTGCAATATGAGGTCACGCTGTTGGGCGGCGGCTACCACGCCATGGCTCTTTGTGAAAGCCAACAACTTCCGTTCGGCCTCCTGGAGTTGTTGTCGGGATTCCGCTGTCTGCTGATCGAAAAAGCGAAACTGTCCGGCTGGACGGTGTACCTGCATGTGTTTTTGCAGATAAACAGTGGATAACGATTGCAGCACATGCGCAGCTTGTTGCGGGTCAGCGGCATCGTAACTTACCGCAATTAGGTTTGACTTCTTGATCGATTCCACGGTCAGACGATTGGCGAGGCGCTGTGCCGCACGTTCCAGTCGAGCCTCCGGTTCTTCCCGGGGCCGGATCCAGCGCAGCCAATCGTGGGCGGCTAAGTCGTTAGCCTCCGCTACCTGTCGTAAAACATCGTCATCTTTAAGCAACTCCACTTCAGAATTCAGTTCTTCCTCGGTGACTTCCACTCGAGAAAAATCGGGAGGTGCATTCTGCTGGCCGGTTACAGGAGGATCAGAGCGGCCTCGACGCACTAACACACGCAAATGGGCGCGATACGTGGTGCCGGCCACAGCATAGATCACGGCCAGGACGAAGACGAAACTTGCGATGCCGATAAACAGCGTTCCCCGCCGGAACAGAACCATCGCCAACTCTCGCGCGGTCGGCGCCGGTTGCTCCTTACCCGAGTTCGCTTGATCCTCTTCTAACATGTGAACTGGCCCGCTGTTTAGAACTGTGTCGAGCTTACGTACGCGCTTAAGGAAGGTTTGCTGATCAAATGCTCAATCTTGGAAATAGAATTTTGGGGAACGAACAGCAGATCGCCCGGCCGAAGGGTGGGAACTTCGCTCAAACTTCTTTCTCGCAGCATTTTCTTTACGTCGAAAATGCGCGCCTCTACCTGATCCTCATTTACGTGGCGGAACAGCACGACCTGAGAATGCTTCGCCTCATGAGTAAATCCGCCCGCGATTTGCACGGCCTCGATGATCGAAGTGTTCGTGCGCAATTCGTATTTCCCGGGATGTCCCACCTCTCCGCCCGCTACAAAATAAGGGTGCTCGAACTCCTTGAGTGCCACGGCAACTTGCGGGTCGTGAAGATATCCGCTGTATGCCTTTCGAACCGCTGCCTGGAGTTCATCTAGTGTTAACCCGTAGGCGAGCACTGCGCCCGCATCCTTCAGAAAGACATAACCATCGGGCTGGACGATAAGGATCTGATCGAATTCGGGAGACAAGGTGAAGCTGAGAGAGACTACATCGCTTCGGTTGAGCCGGTAGAGCGGACGGCGTAATCCTCCGAGCTGAGGGTTTCCCATGCCGTCCGCCTGCCCCGGTTTTGCAGCCGTCGTTCCTTCGCTTCCCCCGCCAGCCCCGGTTTGGCCGGTTTGAGAAGACTGTATGCTTGGCCCCAGGTTTTGCCCTTTTGCTTCCTCCTGGGCGAAGACGGCCACGCAAAGTTGCGATATCAACAGGCCTAATAGCGGAAATATGGTTAGCCAAGCTCTTTGCTTCATCGCTGTAATATCGCTGTCAGCAAGCTATCTCTGCCCAATGTCCGCGGCAAGACATGGAAAGTACGGTCTACCAACGTGGCCAGAGTTGTTTCCACAGTGAAATATGTTGCTTCGGCGCGCAGCACGGCTGTTCTTCGCCCGGCCGCCTCTTCCATGGAGTCGTAAGGCTGCTGCCTCACTGGCTACCCACGAAAGTAGACTTGCATGTTCGCTGAATCACACGAAGTCAACACATAAGCGCTCAAAGAACTCCGTAATGGCCGCTTTGCCCGCTTTACCCATACCTCTTCAAGCATTGCCAAACTTCATTTTGCAACCCTCAATGCGATTCCAAGATTTTCCACAAGTCGGAAATTCGTTGTCCCGAATTGAGAGTCTGCCCCGAATTTTGCTGCGTGTTTTCTTGAGTACCGCCCAATGTGCCCCTAAGATCAGAGCGCGGTTCAATCGGTTTCATATGGGGTGCCAGTTTCATGAGTCCGCTCTCGGCCGCCGCTTCGGCCGCAATACCCGTTCTCATTGCGGACTCCAACCGTATGCAATCTCACCTGCTGACCGGTGCCTTGCGTCGGCGATCAGAGTTCCGCGTCGCCACCTGCCTGGTCGACACAGATTCCATCCTTCAAGCGGTATCATTTACTCCGGTAAAAGTTTTGATTCTGTCCCTCAATCCGTCGATTGAAATTGCCAATCAAATGGCAGCCATGCGCCAGGTTCACTTCTCCCACCCGGCGGTCGCAAAAGTGCTTTTGGCTGAAGCCTACGATCGAGAACTGATCGTCAGCGCTTTTCGTTCCGGCGCTCGGGGAATTTTTTGTCTCACTGACTCGCACTTCCGCTTACTTTGCCGCTGCATCCAGCGGGTCGCCGAAGGTCAGATCTGGGCCAATACCGAACAGATGAACTTCCTACTGGATTCCGTCTCCGAAGCGCCCTCGCTGCGAGTGGTGAATACCAACGGTCGGCTGCTACTTACCCCCCGGGAAGAACAGGTAGTGGCTCTGGTTGCTGAAGGACTCAGCAATCGCGATACGGCGCGCGAACTCAATCTCAGCGAGCACACCGTCAAGAAGTATCTGTTCCGCATCTTTGACAAGTTGGGAATCTCGTCCCGGGTTGAGTTGGTGTTGTATGCCGTGCACCACAGCGATCCTCGTCAAGCGCAATGGCTTGCGGGCCTCAGCCGCTCAGCTCCCAACCTGTGATTGCGCGTCTCACGACCCGGCCGCGTATTTGAAAAGCTCTCACTGCGCCTGTATAAATCTCGGGAGGACTTTCGTGCCTAATGTCTCGCCCAATACGGGTCCTGGGTCTCCACCGCGCCGGCCGACGATCCTGGCCGCCGGCTTGCTACTCCTGGCGCTGGCGCTGGTTGTGATTTATACCAGCCGCGGCGCGTTCCAGAGTCCGCTCGCTTTGGTGGTGGTCGCTGCCATCGGCTTGGCCGCGCTGCTCTTACAGCAGCGCTTGCGTCCGGATCTAGCTGCTTCGGTTCGAGTTCCGGTTTGGTTGAACGGGATCGGGGTGGGCTTGGCCCTGGCAGCCGTCTTTGCTGACTTTCTTCACCTGAGCGCGGCGCTGCGGCTGATTGCGGCTCTGGCTGCCGTCCTTTCTTTTGCCCTGAGCGGCGTCGTTGTTCTGAATGCGATGCGCAAGCGCAGGGTCTAAACCCTTAAGAATTCCACCAAGCAGGGCTGAGGTGCGCCCCCCGAGAAAACTTTCTTGGGAAAAATCGGCGATTGGCTCATCCAAAACATTCTTCATCGCGTACTACTTATGCACTATTCGATTGCTGGTTGATCGCAACGTGCTTCTGGAAGGAGAGATTATGGTGGTCCCAGTCTCAAGTTTCTTGGGTACTTTGATCGCTTAGATTTCAGAATTCTTCCATTCCGGAACGCCATCTCCTACGAATCCCGCTCAATTCGTCCGACCCCACCACACTCGGCTGAGCAGCGTCTCAGTGTTAGAGAAATCTAGGAGAACACGTCGAATGAAGACTGAAGTTATCGAACGCATTGTCACTAGCGCATCCGACCGGCGTAAGTGCTTGAATCGTGTAGGTGCAACCGGAATTGGTGTTGCAGCAGCATCCATGGCGGGCAGCAGCTTCCTGGGTAAGGCCGCTTACGCTTCAACCACAATCACCGACGCCGACATTCTCAATTTTGCCCTCAACGTCGAATATCCGGAAGCTGAGTTTTATTCCATGGCGACCTACGGGTCAACTTTGCTGGAACTTGGCGTACGCACCAAGGCGCAGGAAAGCGGTCCAACTACCGGTGGAAATATGGTTCCAGATTTCGGAGCTTCGCCCTTGGCTTTCCTGGCCACGGCTCTCCGCGGCAACGAAATAAACCATGTGAAATACCTGCGTGCGGCTCTCGGCTCCGCGGCGGTCAAGACCGCCATGAGCGGGATGGCTGCAGATGAGAAGACGGCCGAGATTAACAAATCGGAACGGAAAGAAGGTGTGAGCAAAGAGAGTTAGACCGTTGAAGGCTCCGCTGCGCGGCTACGGTTTGAACTCAACAGCTACTGTGGTCTCCACTACCTCAGGATCGCCGTTAACACGGTAAGGCTCGAACCGCCACCAGCGCAGGGCTTCCATGGCGGCCTGCGCGAGGATTTCAGGGCCATTCAAGGCATGCACTTGAGCGACCTTCCCATCGCGTCCTACTACTACGTCGAGAACAATCACTCCCTGCAGGTGGGCGGGTCGCGCGGCTGCGGGATAATCGGGATCCACGCGGTGCGTTACCAGTTTCTCCATGACGTCAGCAGGGACATGGGCTTGCGGCCGGGTTGTACTTTCGCTTCTTCGCAGCCCGGATTCCAGATCTTCCCACACCTGGTTCCAGCGCCACCAAAAGAGGACCGATAAAATGGCGGCGAATGCCAGAAAAAAAAGCCAGGCTCTTCCACGCTGTCTGCGGGTAGGCCGTAGATCGCGGGGTCGGTCGCCTTCGGATAATTTCGCTTCCGGAGGAAGCTTTGGACGCACATCCTTCTCCGGCTCGGCTTTCGTCTCTTCCGCAAAACTGCGGATCGCCGCCTGCTGCTCGGCCGACAGCCCGACAAACTCCATTCCGCAACGCAGCTTATCGTGATGCCGAACCCGCGCCCGCGCGCGCAACGGAACGATGGATTTCGGCAGAAGAATTTCCACTCCTACCACTTCACCCGGCAGCAACTCTCCGGCCAGAACCGCAGCCAGTCCGCCCGGTCCCAGGTTCAACGAGCGTCCCGGCACAGAGTCCGGAACTCCGGAACGTAGAACTGTGACATCCAGCGGCTCTTGCAGGCCATAGCGCAGGCTATGCCGGCGGGAATGCGGACGCTGCCTCTGCGCCTGCGTCGCTGTAGTAGTCCCAACTGATTCGGTATTTGCCAAAGCTGTTGGCCTCCTGCAGATTGCTTCCATGCCGCGATTACGCGACAGATTGTCAGCGCCGCAGTTCTATGACCTCACTGCCATTGGCCACCAGAACCACGCTTGCCATGCCGATGAAGAGCCCATGCTCCACGATTCCGGGGATGCCACTTAGCTGCCGAGCCAAGCCGTCGGCATCCCGAATCTGTCCAAAGCGGCAGTCGAGTATGTAATTGTTCTCGTCGGTCAAATATGGCTTGCCATCGGTGTCAGCTCGCAGTTCGACTGCTGCCCCCAGTGCCTCAATTTTCTTCTTTACCAGAGCTTTCGCGAATTTAATTACCTCCACCGGCAGCGGAAACTTTCCCAGCACCGGAACTCTCTTCGTTGCGTCAGCCACGATTACAAGCTGCCGGGTTGCCGAGGCTACAATCTTTTCATGCAGCAGTGCACCGCCGCCCCCTTTAATCAGACGCAATTGCGGATCGACTTCATCCGCGCCGTCGATGGTTACATCGATTTGTTGGCACTCATCTAGAGTAGTGAGCGGGATCCCCAGGCTCGCCGCCTGCTTCCCCGAGCGATCCGAACTGGGGATGCCACGAATCCGCAAACCATTTCTCACTTGCTCGCCCAGGAGTTGAATGAAATACGCCGCCGTTGAACCTGTTCCCAGCCCGACTACCTGCCCATCTTTTACAAACCGCAAGCTAGCCCGCGCCGCCGCTTCCTTCTCCAGATCATTGGCCATAAATGCCTCGCCGATACGCGACTCCGACTTTCGACTCTTTAGCGTCGCTACCCTAAACTCTTCTCCACATAAATCAGATATCCCGCCAGAGCCAACCCAAACAAGACAGTCAGAATCGTTACCAGATCCACGATAAATCCCGCTGGCTCGAATTCACCCTTATCCAACAGGGATCGGGTTTTTCGATAACGCATCAGACCGGCCACAACCATTACTACGCCCGCCACAATGGAGATCATTCCCATCCAGACCGAAAGGCCTGTAGTCCTCGAAACCTGGCCCTGAAGCCTTGCTAATTGTCGCAAGGCAATGGCAAAACGCCCGATCGCGAATCCGAATACCACGATTGCCACACTGGTCCGCACCCACGCCAGGAAGGTACGTTCGTTGGCCAGATGGTCGCGGGCTCGGTTGGAGTCTTCCATCGACAGGCAAAACTATGCAGACAATTGTGAGAGAAATGGCGCGGCCATTATTCCACAGCCTTCGCTATCAAAACTCCCACGCCGGAAATATTCTTCATTAGGTCGGCGGGCACATCGTGCCGTTGTCCCAGATATTCCGGAGTATTGTAGGTAACCCAAACCTGGCCGCTTTCGTCTTCTGAAACCAGGGCCTTCAGCGGGAGATCGATGGCAATGGTGGGCGCGGCCACCATCACCGGAGTTCCACCTTTCGGGCTGCCGAAAATTAACAGCTTGGTCGGCCGCATCTTCAGTCCGACCTTCTCCGCTTCGCCGCTATGGTCGATCAAAGCGAACAACTGCAAATTCCGCTCTTTAAGAACCGACTCGAGACGTTCAATGGTCTCTTCGACTGAATGCGGACTTGCGACTCGAGTCAAGCCGTTGCTTGCCATCACTGCCTCCTCTTGCGCACTTCGGGAGCTCATTGATCCGGCACAGGCAGGGACCCTCGATTGAGCTCCTCGCGGATTTACGCAGTCTATATTGATTCTTCCACTTGACCTCGCCTACAGAATCAACCGTAGACAGTTTGGCAAATTGTGGAAATTTCTTAACCCGACTTTCATACAGAGCGGCGGATGAAACGAAATCGGTGCTCCACCATCGTGTCGGTATTCATCTTTGTGAATTTCTTTTTACATTGAATTCATCCCCCGGTTAGTGTGCCTCCACTACCTTGACCACTGCAATTCGAAGTACAAGCCTTAGGAGGAATCCATGTCTTTGCCCACTTTCCTGGCCCAGGCCAGGCAGCACGCTGCGGTTGGGGCGAGCCTGTTTGCGATCATCGCCAATCTCGGAGCGCCGGTTCCGGCCGTCGCACAGAGGGCCGCTGTCACTCCGATCCAACACGTGATCGTCATTATTGGTGAAAACCGGACTTTCGATCACGTCTACGGAACTTTCAAACCGAAGTCTGGCCAAACCGTCGCCAACTTACTTTCGAAAGGCATCGTTAACGCCGACGGCACGCCGGGCATCAACTACGAACTCTCGGCTCAATACAATGCCGTCGACAGTGGCCTCTATGAAATCTCTCCAGGCAGCAAGGCTGCCTACTGGAATATTCCTGCGCCGGAAACGGCAGGCGCTCCGACCGCGGCAAGCGACAGTGATCCGGCTCCTTTTGTAACCCTATCCTTGGCCGAACTGGCGGAGCCGGGCTTGTTCCCCTCCTATAACAAGTACCTGCTCACCGGAGCGACGGGATTGCCGCATGACGTACCAGATACGCGTATTCCCGATGTCGAGACGCTGGGTTCTGGTACGTTCCAACTTACGTCGGCCACTCTTCCCTATGATGCCTACGCTGCTAGCCCGGTACATCGTTTTTACCAGATGTGGCAGCAGACGGATTGCAGCGTCGACACCGCGACTTCGAGCAATCCCAGCGGCTGCTTGAACGATCTGTTTCCCTGGGTCGAAGTGACCATTGGCGCAGGCAGCAACGGAAATCCTCCACCATCGCGGCTCAACACTGGCGAAGGTTCCACCTCGATGGCATTCTTTAACGTCACCGCTGGTGACGCCCCCTACTTCAAACAGTTGGCCCAGCAGTACACCATCAGCGACAACTTCCATCAGTCTGTCGAAGGCGGCACTGGCGCCAATCACATTATGTTCGGTTATGCCGATGCCATTGCTTACAGCAACGGCAAGGGCTCGCTGGCTACTCCTCCCGTCAATGAGATTGAAAACCCCAATCCCCAAGCCGGAACCAACAATTACTACGATCAGGACGGCTACTCAGGCGGCAGCTACAGCAATTGCCATGACTTGTCTCAGCCCGGCGTGCCGGCCGTCGTAAATTACCTCCAGTCACTGAATCCGCCCATCGAACCCAACTGCGCGCCCGACACCTATTACCTGCTCAATAACTACAATCCTGGCTTCGTTGGCGACGGTTCGCTGGACAGCCAATACACCAAGTTCGCGATACCTCCGACCGCCCAGAAGCACATCGGAGATTCTTTGTCAGCGGCGGGTGTGTCCTACACCTACTTTGGAGAAGGTTGGGATCTCTACACCAGCGATCCGACCGGGGCAAACCCATACGACCGCTATTGCAATATCTGCAACCCCTTCCAATATGCCACCGATATCATGACCAACCCAGCCGAGCGCGAGGCCCACATCCAGGACACACGCAGCCTGTATGAGGACCTTGTCGACGGGAATCTTCCTGCCGTTTCGATCGTGAAGCCCAGCGGATTCACGGATGGCCATCCCTCGTCCTCGAAGCTGGATCTTTTCGAGGGCTTCGTGAAGAAAATTGTAACCCAGCTGCAGGCCAACCCGACTCTTTGGGCGAGCACGGCAGTCTTCGTTACCTTCGACGAGGGCGGCGGATACTACGACTCCGGCTACATTCAGCCGCTGGACTTCTTCGGTGACGGCACGCGTATTCCGCTGGTGGTTATTTCTCCTTTCACAACTGGCGGTGTCGTGAACCACAGCTATGGTGACCATGTTTCGATCATCAAGTTCATTGAGCGGAACTGGGGTCTTCCGCCAATCACCAAACGCAGCAGGGACAATTACCCAAATCCGAAGGCAACCGCGGACAATCCGTATGTGCCGACCAACAGCCCCGCAATCGACGATCTGTTCGATCTCTTCAATTTCGGGACAAAGTGAGCGCTGTATAGAGGGATTGCGTCAAACGATACCGGCCAAGGATTATTATCCTTGGCCGGTATCGCACTGTGTTCGAAGTAAAGAATGTAGGGGAGACGATGAAGCCGAGTCGAATACTATATTTTTTTCTGTGGGTTCTCGTAGTCGCGTCCAGCATAGCAGCAACTGCGGACGAAAAGGCGTCTGCGAACGTCGCAGGCAAATGGGAATTATCATGGGAGGCTCGACTGGGAACGGAACACGGCACCGTCCGGCTGGAACAGATAGATTCGAAACTTTCTGGCACCTATGAAGGGCGATTAGGCTCGCCAAAGGTATCGGGGAATGTTGCAGGCCAGAACGTTATTCTGAAGCTCGAATTCCAGGGGGCACATCCATTTGCTCTGGTTTTCAATGGAAACGTTGCGGGCGACAGAATGCAAGGAAAGTTCGATGTACAGGGGGTCGCGGCGGGGTACGATTCCCACGGCGAGAACGCTCACCCAACGGATTATTCGTGGACGGCAGTTCGCGAGCCGAATCGCGGCAGACCATAAACCGGCAGAACAAGGCGAAAATTCGCCCTTTATTGCCTTAGTGTTGTAAGCACGGGCGGGAATGTGCTTCCCTCATCGGCTTCTGCTTGCGTTCTGATGAACGCGCTTGTTAGCACAGCATTTTTAACCAGATATTCACATTGCCTCGGGCCGGGGGCGTGAAAACATGAAACCACAGCAGAAATAAGTTCTCGCCGCTGAATCGACGCGGAAACAATCATCAGGAGATTGCTTTGGATCTAAGTAGACGCGAATTGCTGCGTATGGGGTTTTATTCTGGTGCAGGACTTCTTGCCGTGCCACGGCACTTATTGGCGCAGCAAGCGAAAATGAGTTCCACTATGAAGATGGGGAACGCGCCTCATACCGGCGCGGTCCCCGAGTTTCACCAGGCGCAAGCGGCTGGGCCGCTCGCGAGTTATGTAACTCCTCTGTCGATCCCTCCTGTTATTCGCCCCAAATCGAGTTTGCCAATTCCAGGTCGCATGGTTCCGTTTCAGCACAAGGCCCATCGCGATCTTCCCGCCGCGACGATGTGGGGATATAACGGGATGTGGCCCGGGCCTACATTTGAAGTGCGCAAAGGCCAGCCGCTGTCGATCAAATGGACGAACCAACTCCCTACTAAACATTTTCTTCCCATCGACTACACCATCCACGGCTCCGAGGAAAGCGTTCCCGAAGTCCGGACCGTCACGCACGTGCACGGCGCTCAGACCCTCCCCGATAGCGACGGCTACCCAGACTCGTGGTTCACCTCGGACGGCAAAGTCGGCGCGGTTCCCGCCGCCAATCCCACGCATTATCCAAACGAGCAATCTGCAACCATGCTGTGGTACCACGATCATGCTCTCGGCATTACTCGGCTGAATGTTTATGCAGGATTAGCCGGTTTTTACCAGATTCGCGACGACCAGGAAGACGTTCTCAATCTTCCCAGCGGTCCCCACGAAATTCCGTTGATGATCCAGGATCGCAGTTTCGGAGTGGATGGGTCGTTGCTCTATCCACCAGCGAAGAACGGCACCCACCCTATGTGGATGCAGGAATTTTTCGGCGACACAATTTGCGTGAACGGTAAAGCGGCACCGTTCCTGGAAGTGGAACCGCGCAAATATCGTTTTCGCCTGGTGAACGGCTCAAACTCCCGTTTTTATCATCTGACTCTGCTTCCCGCCGATGCCGCCGGAAAGCCGAACGGCAGGCCCGCGGATGCTCCGCCCTTCCATCAAATCGGAACCGACGGCGGCTTGTTACCCGCGCCGCTAAGCCTGCATTACCTGATCATCTCTCCTGGAGAACGCTTCGATCTCGTGATTGATTTCTCCGAGCATAAAGGAGAAAGCCTCGCACTCGTCAATGACGCACCTGCTCCCTACGCACGCGGCGGCGAGATCGTGCCTTCTGACGTCATGCTCTTAATGGTGACCAAGCCGCTCTCCGGCAAAGACACCAGCTCGCTTCCCGAAACCCTTGCGCCCTGGTCGCCCCTTGATCCCTCGCATGCCGTCCGCGAAAGAATCCTCGCTCTCACGGAAATGGATCGTCCCTCCGATGGCTACACCATGATCGGACTCTTGGGGCAAAAGCATTGGGACGATCCCATCACGGAATATCCCAAAGCCGGCTCCATGGAAATCTGGTCCTTCGCCAACGCCACCGGCGATGTGCACCCCATGCACATTCATCTGGTGCAGTTTCAGGTTCTGAATCGGCAGACCTTCGATGTGAAAACTTACGCACAGACTGGCAAGCTGGTTTTCACCGGCATTCCTATGCCGCCGGAATCAAACGAGCGCCCCGCCTGGAAAGATACGATCAAGACTTATGCCGGCTACGTCACCCGCGTGATTGCCCGCTTCGATCTGCCGCCCGGGACGCAAGTCAATCCCGGAGATGAATTCCGCTACGTCTGGCATTGCCACGTCCTCGAGCACGAGGATAATGAAATGATGCGGCCTTATAAAGTCATTGGCTGATTTGTCAACCTGAAAGGACGCGAAGAACCCTGGCCTTCAAGGCGGAATCTCGCGCGGCCCTCCGCGCATCCGTTATCCTAGTGATACATCCTATGGCTATTCCGAAATCCAGAACCTCTGCCGGCGCCGCCGTCGTCGACTCGTCACCGAACCACTCCAACAACCCCGAACGCGAACGCGTTTTCAATGCCTTCCGCCAATATGGATACCTCGAAGGCGATCTCGACCCTCTGGGTTTTCTGCCTCCGCGCCCGACTCCCGAATTGCAGATCGAAAGTGAATACGCGCGCGAAGCCCGCGCCATCTATTCGTCAACCATCGGAGTCGAAATCAATCACATCTACAATCCCGAACGCCGTCGCTGGATTTACCAGCAGATGGAATCGCCGTCCCAAGGTTCCGAAGTTACAGAAGAAGACCAAAAACGAATTCTCGATCTGCTGATCCGCGCCGAC
>DASRWO010000312.1:0-8300 GCA_035654555.1 Candidatus Deferrimicrobiaceae bacterium
CTCGGTCAACACTGGCGCCAGGTCAATTCCCTTTCTACTGAGCCGATAAATCACTTTGCGACCATCCGACGGATCCGGTTGCGTGGTGATGATTCCATAATCCACCAACCTGTGCAGGCGATCAGCCAGGATATTTGTAGCGATTCCCTCGTAGCAATCCAGGAATTCCTTGTAGCTGTGTACGCCCCGCAGCATCATGTCTCGAATAATCAGGAGCGACCAGCGGTCGCCTAACATTTCGACCGACGCGTTCAGCGGACACTCGGACCGGCGCTTTGGAACCGGCTTCTCTGACGGCATCTTCTCCATCATAAATTATTACTTGCATTTCGCAAGTGACTTTGGATATTCTTCGCTGAAGACGCATCAAACCCGGGAAAACGGGAGGAAATCGATGAGCTGGAAGATAATCAGGACAATCGCATTAGGAAGTTTAACTCTGGTTGTCGTGCCTGGCTCGGCGTGGCCAGCGCAAGCACGCGGCACCGACGCACCGTATTCGAGCATAGCCCCGCTTGACCAGTACCTGATGGCGGATCGGAATGCCGAGATCGCGCTGGCGCGGAGTGCGGCTCCGGACTCCATCTCACAGGCTGCCGAGGTCATGGTCCTCGGGCGGCATGGTTACGAAACCGTAGTCAAAGGCAAGAACGGTTTCGTGTGCATGGTGGAACGATCATGGACCGCCGGAAGCGACGATCCGGAGTTCTGGAATCCGAAACTGCGGGCTGCGATCTGCTTTAACCCGCCAGCCGTGCGATCCTACCTTCTAATCACTCTCAAGAAGACCGAGTTGGTATTGGCTGGACAATCCAAAGCGCAAATGTTCAACAGCATTAAAGACGCATTCGACAAGAAGGAATTGCCGACAATGGAGTCAGGCGCGATGTGTTACATGCTGTCAAGGCAATCATATTTAAACGATCACGACGGGCACTGGCATCCCCACCTAATGTGGTTTGTTCCGGAAACGGACCCTGCAACTTGGGGCGCCAATCTGCAAGGTTCTCCGATTCTGGCATCTGGCGACCCTGAGGATCGATTGGTGGTCTTCATGATTCCGGTCGCCAAGTGGTCCGACGGAACGGCCGACGCAGATTAGCACCGCTGCCCGAATCTCGAAGGCGCGCCCGTTGTAGCTCCGTTCCTGCACAAAAGAATTCGAGAGGAATAATCGCGAAAAAGAGTTAACGTAGTCCCGGAGAGGGCACGAAGAGAAAAATAGATTCCACATAACGAGGGGAGCGATGAGCAAGGTACGACTTCTGGTAGGTACACGCAAGGGGGCGTTCATCCTGACATCGGATGGCAAGCGCGATAAATGGGAGGTCAGCGGTCCGCACTTCGCTGGGTGGGAAATGTATCACTTAAAGGGATCTCCGGCGGATCCTAACCGCATCTATGCTTCGCAGACAAGCGGGTGGTTTGGCCAGATCATTCAGCGCTCCGATGATGGCGGCAGGACGTGGCATCAGCCGGGAACGCCGCCAGGGGAAACGCCCGCTCCGGGCCCTCCGAAGGCCGCGAGCAACAAGTTCGTCTACGACACATCGGACGAAGGCGGCAAACCCCTTACCACTCATCAGTGGTATGACGGGACACAGCATCCATGGGAGTTCAAGCGAGTGTGGCATCTGGAGCCATCATTGAACGATCCCGAGACGGTTTATGCGGGTGTGGAAGATGCTGCCATCTTTCGCTCGACAGACGGCGGGCAGAACTGGAAGGAACTCTCCGGCCTGCGCGGCCATGGTACCGGTCCTAAGTGGCAACCCGGCGCTGGCGGCATGTGCCTGCACACTATCATTCTCGATCCCAGTGACCCTGGAAGAATCTTCATCGCTATCTCTGCCGCCGGGGCCTTCCGCACCGATGATGGCGGCAAAACATGGAAGCCGATTAACCGCGGGTTGCGATCGCAATACATTCCCGACCCCAGCGCCGAAATCGGACACTGCGTTCATCACATCGCCATGCACCCAGAGCGCCCGGGCGTGCTGTTCATGCAGAAGCATTGGGATGTGATGCGCAGCGACGATGCCGGCGATTCGTGGCAAAAGATCAGTGGGAACCTGCCGACTGATTTCGGATTCGTCATCGACGTTCATGCGCACGAGCCGGAGACGATTTACGTAGTGCCGATCAAGAGCGATTCGGAGCACTACGTGCACGAGGGCAAGTTGCGCGTTTTTCGCAGCCGCACCGGCGGAAACGAGTGGGAGGCGCTCACCAAAGGTCTGCCGCAAAGCAACTGCTATGTAAACGTTCTGCGCGATGCCATGGCAGTCGATTCACTCGACAAGTGCGGCATATATTTCGGCACCAGCGGAGGACAGGTGTACGCCTCGGCGGATGCCGGAGATAGCTGGGCTCCCGTCGTGCGCGATCTTCCGGCCGTGCTGTCGGTTGAAGTTCAGACGCTGCCCTAGATTCCCTGACGCGTCGCTTCGATTGACTCAGAAAACCAAACTCCCCGCGCGCGGCTGATACTGGCCGGCGAGTGGCCGGCATCCGCTGGCCTCGTCGGCTGTTGCTCGAGTAAGATTTTTTTCTCTCATCCTCTGTACACTGATCAAGCTAAATTCGCGCTGGGAAATTTGTTCCTCACTTTGGAGAAATGTGAATGCGACGAATCCACGAAACGTGGGTGGCGATCCTGCTGATCTGTTTGGCGCTGCCGAATTCTGCTTCCGCACAGACCGCCGAGAAACCTGATTTGAGCCAGGAACCGACACTTTACGTGGTCGGTTATGCCCACCTGGATACGGAGTGGCGATGGGAGTATCCGCAGGTGATCAACGAATACATTCGCAAGACGATGGAGGATAATTTCAAGCTGTTCGAAAAGTATCCGCACTACGTCTTCAACTTCAGCGGCGCCAACCGGTACCGTTTCATGAAGGAATATTTCCCCGCCGATTTCGCACGAGTGAAAAAGTATGTGGACGAAGGAAGATGGTTCCCGGCAGGCTCTTCTATGGAAGAAGGCGATGTGAACACGCCCAGCGCAGAAACCATCATCCGGCAAATTCTCTATGGCAACAACTGGTTTCGCAAAGAACTGGGCCAGGCCAGTGCGGAGTACATGCTGCCCGATTGCTTTGGATTTCCGGCGTCGTTGCCGACGATTCTCGCGCACTCCGGAGTGAAGGGATTTTCAACGCAGAAACTTGTATGGGGATCGTCGGCGCCCGGCGGAGGGCAGGAATCGCTGGAGCAAACGCCCGAAGGCACGCCGTTCAATGTTGGCGTATGGGTGGGGCCGGATGGAGAAAGTGTGCTGGCCGGGCTGAATCCAGGTGACTACAGTGGAGGGATTTATACGGATCTCAGCAAGCCATTGCCGCCGTTCCCACCGAACTCAGCGCTTGAAGATCTTGACAAGGGGCTGCTGCCGCTTCGGCAAGAAGTGCAAAAGGCAGAGGACAGCGGGCAGACTTTAGAACCGAAACAGATCGAAGAATTTATCCATTTGCGGAACCAGCAGAAGGGCCTTGCAAATGCCTACAAGGACGAGGTGTTGAACCGGCATCAAGGTGACTGGGCGGCGCGCGTAGAACTAAACGGCAAAGTCAGCGGCGTATTTGCGGATTACCATTATTACGGCACCGGCGACATCGGCGGGACGCCGAACGAGGAATCCGTGAAACGGCTCGAAGCCATCGTGACGAAGGGTTCAGCAAGTTTGCCGACGGACGTGGATCCTCTTTTTTCCAAACTCTCACATGCGCAGGGGCCGGTTGTGCAGCTCGGCGATGGGCCGGTGCATGTGATTTCTGCAAATGCCGAGCAAATGTTTCTCGACATCACTCCCAGCGAGGCTGCCGCACTTCCCCACTATACAGGGGAGATGGAACTGACCAATCATTCCGCTGGGTCGCTGACCTCGCAGGCTTACCAGAAGCGCTGGCTGCGAAAAGAAGAATTGCTGGCCGACGCGGCGGAGAAATCCTCGACTGCCGCGGAATGGCTGGGAGCGAGGCCTTATCCTCTGCAGCGGCTGAACGACGCCTGGACGCTGCAGACGGGCGGTCACTTCCACGATATCGCCGCCGGAACCGCAACTCCTAAGGCATACGAGTTCGCGTGGAACGACGATGTGATTGCAATGAACCTGTTCGCTGGCGTACTTACAGATGCGACCGAAGGCGTTGCCGCGGCATTAAACACTGAAACCAAAGGTGTGCCCATCGTCGTCTTCAACCCGTTGAACATCGCTCGTGAGGATTTGGTGGAAGCGAGCGTGAACTTTCCTGGCGGCGAGACGAAATCTGTAAGTGTGACCGGTCCGGATGGAAAGGACGTGCCCGCGCAGATTTCAAATGGCAAAGTAATCTTCGTCGCGAAAGCGCCTTCTGTCGGCTATGCCGTCTACGATGTGCAGCCCGGTTCGGGAACGAGCGGCGCCGGGGAGCTGCATGTATCCGAGAACTCGCTAGAGAATCAATTCTACCGAGTGAGGCTTAATGCAGATGGCGACGTCGCAAGTATTTTCGATAAATCGATCGGCAAGGAATTGCTGGCTGCTCCGGCGCGTCTGGCAATTTCCTATGACAATCCCGAGCACTGGCCAGCCTGGAACATGGACTGGGATCAGGAGCAGGCCGCTCCGAAAGAGTATGTCGGCGGTCCAGCAAAGATCCGAGTCGTCGACAATGGTCCGGCGCGTGTGGCGGTAGAAGTTTCGCGAGAGACTGCCGGCTCGAAATTTGTTCAGACCATCCGCCTGTCAGCTGGCGAAGCGGGAAAGCGCGTAGAGTTTGCGAATGTAATCGATTGGAATACAAAAGAGTCCAATCTCAAGGCAGCTTTTCCGCTTGCGGCTTCGAACGAGATGGCCACTTATAACTGGGACATTGGCACGATCAAGCGGCCCAGTGCGGAGCCGAAAAAATTCGAGGTGCCGTCCCATCAGTGGATCGATCTTACGGACGCGAGTGGCGAGTTTGGCGCCACCATCTTAACCGATTGCAAAAATGGATCGGATAAGCCGGACGATCACACGATTCGACTGACTCTGATCCGAACGCCCGGAATTCGCGGAGGGTATGCCGATCAGGCCACCCAGGATATTGGACATCACGAGTTCGTTTACGGCATTGCCGGACATGCAGGCGACTGGCGCGACGGACAAACCGACTGGCAGGCGCAGCGTTTGAACGATCCGCTGATCGCATTCGAGACTTCGAAACATTCGGGAACCATAGGGCGGGAGTTTTCTTTATTGAAGGTCAGCAATCCAAGGATTCGAGTCCTGGCGCTAAAGAAGGCGGAACTGAGCGACGAGATCATCGTGCGCATGGTGGAACTCGACGGCAAGCCGCAGGCTGATGTCCACGTAGACTTCGACACACCAATCACCGCCGCACGCGAAGTCAATGGGCAGGAACAGGCGGTAGGGGCAGCAACAGTAAAGGCGGGCATTCTGCTTACTTCTTTTTCCGCGTATCAGCCGCGCACGTTTGCGGTGAAGGTCGGCGCACCCCGAAGCGGGATAGCAGCGGTACATTCGGCTGCCGTGCCGCTTAAATACGATCTTGCAACAGCCAGCACTGATGGCGCCAAATCCGCGAAGGGCTTTGATGGAAAGGGCGATACGCTTCCGGCTGAGATGCTGCCGGAGCAAATCACATTCAACGATGTGCACTTCCAACTCGCACCGGCGAAAACGGGAACGCCCAACGCGCTTGTAGCGAAGGGTCAGACTATTGATCTGCCAGCAGGTCACTACAATCGCGTCTACGTTTTGGCGGCTTCCTCCGATGGTGACCAGAATGCCGCATTCGAGGTTGGCGGCAAGAGAGTAGAACTAAATATTCAGGACTGGGGCGGGTTCATCGGCCAATGGGATGATCGGCAGTGGAGTTCGAAGGATACATCGCACGATGATTATGGCGAGATGACCGGCATCAAGGCAGGCTATATCAAACGCGCCAACGTGGCTTGGTATTGCTCGCACCATCACAATGCCGCCGGCGAGAATGTGGCTTACCGCTACTCGTACCTGTTCGCGTATCCGGTCGATATGCCGGACGGTGCGAGGAGTATCAAGCTGCCCGACAACGACAAGATTCGGATTCTCGCTATCTCAGTGGCGCAACAAAATCCGGAAGTGAAACCGGTGCAGCCGCTTTACGACGTGCTTCCTCCTGTGCCCGAGACAGCGCTTAGTCACTGAGGATGCGTTGATAGATGCATGGGTCTAAGCTTCATGGCAGCGATTGCTGTATTCTTCGGTCAATGCGGAGATTTTTTATCTGGGGCCTGTTATGCGCGACGGCACTCGCGCAGAGCGCTCCTTCAAAGGCGGGCAGCGCGCGAAAGTCGAATGCTTCCTCCGTCGCGCTTCCGCATTTTGAAGATATCGGCGCACAAGCCGGTTTGACTGTCTCTCACATTTCTTCACCCCAGGCGCGATACATCATCGAGTCAGTAAGCGGCGGAGTAGGCCTGATCGACTGCGATAACGATGGCAAGCTGGACATCGTCACCGTGAACGGCTCGAACGTGGATCGCTATCGGCAGCAGGGTGGCGATCCCATGATTACGCTTTACCATCAGGATGCCGATCTTAAGTTCACTGACATCACGAAACAGGCCGGCCTCACGCGCAAAGGCTGGGGCATGGGCGTGGCCGTCGCCGACTACGACAACGATGGGCTTCCCGACATCTATGTGACCGGCTATGGGGGAAATGTTCTTTACCACAACCTGGGCGACTGCAAGTTCGAAGATGTCACCGAGAAAGCTGGAGTCGGCGGCGGAGAATTGAGCCTGGGCGCGGCTTGGGGAGACTACGACCGTGACGGCAACGTGGATTTATTTGTCTCTCGGTATGTTCACGTCGACATGAATAAACTTCCCGAGCTAGGCAGCAACGAAAAGTTCTGCCGGTTTCGTGGCGTGCTGGTGCAATGCGGTCCCTGGGGTTTGCCGGGGGAGACTGATCTCCTCTTCCACAATCGTGGTGACGGCACATTTGAAGAAGTCTCCAAAAAGGCGGGAGTCGATAATCCCCATCATTATTACGGGATGGGCGTCGAGTGGGCCGACTATGACAACGACGGATGGCCTGACTTATATGTAGCGGATGATGCCGGGCCGAATTATCTATATCGCAATAAGGGCGACGGCACATTCGAGGAGACAGGACTGATGCTCGGAGCCGACCTTAGCGGAGATGGACAGGAACTCGGCTCCATGGGTGTAGACATGGGAGATTACGATCATGATGGGCGGCTTGATCTGATGGTGACCGAATTCGTGGATCAGTCCGACACCTTGTACCACAACACAAAAGACGGTTTCGAGGACGTCAGTGGGAACTCTCGCATTGCGCAGCCGAGCCATCCTTACGTGGGCTGGGGAACAGGATTCTTCGATATGGACAATAGCGGCTGGCTGGATATCTTCGTGGCCAACGGCCACGTCTATCCACAGGTGGATACGATTCCCGACGCGGCGCATTTTCGCCAGCCCACACTGCTGTTCCGCAACAATCGCGATGGAACGTTTGATGAAGTTGCAACCCCTGCGGGGCTGAACAGCGGCCCGATGCAATCAAGGCGGGGGGCCGCGTTTGGAGATATCAATAACGACGGCTGCGTGGATATTGTCACGCTCAATTGGGGACAGCCACCGTCATTGTTTCTGAATCATTGCCAGAACGGTAATCATCGAGTGCTGTTCAAGCTGCTGGGAACCAAAAGCAACCGTCTTGCGATTGGCGCGCGGGTTACGGTGCGAACCGGCAGTGTTAAGCAGTTCAGTGAAGTGAAGGGCGGCAGCAGTTATCTCTCGCAAAATGATCTTCGCCAACATTTCGGACTGGGAAGCAATAAGAACATGGATGAAGTCGCCGTTCGTTGGCCGAGCGGGCAGACTGAAACTTTTAAAAATGTTCCAGCCGACTTCATTTATACGATTGTCGAGGGTCAAGGCATCAAGGCTAAGATCCCGCTTCCCCAGGTAGATTCTGGTGCGCCGCCTGCGGAGGCGCGAGGACGCAGTGCTACAATCGACGGCGCAAAAGTCGCTCACCCTTAGATTGCGTCAGCCTAACCGAAGCAGTTCCTTGAGGAAAAAATGAGAAATCGAATTGGGCATGATTCCATTCGAGTGGCTAAGCTTGGGTTCTTTGTCCTACTCCTTTTCAGCGCATTTGCTGCGCTTGGACAGCAGACCGGTCAACTGCCAGCACCGAAGGAAGGAGACTACGTTTCCCACGATTTCCATTTCAAGTCTGGCGAAACACTGCCAGAGCTGAGAATGCATTATGCAACTATAGGAACTCCTCTGCG